>CAYLJH010000032.1:0-14195 GCA_964383685.1 uncultured Candidatus Bathyarchaeia archaeon
AGTGGCTCCCGAGGGTAGGCGTCCAGATGAGACTGCATGATTCGCTTGAACAGGTGGAGTGGTTCGGAAAGGGCCCCCATGAGAACTACTCTGACAGGAACGTCGGGACCGCTGTTGGGAGGTACAACTCAAGCGTTGACGACCTGTTCGTCCCGTACATCGTGCCCCAGGAGAACGGCAACAGGGGCGATACCCGCTGGATGACCATTGGCGACGGCGAGAACGGGTTCAAGGTAACAGGGGAACAGCTCTTTGAGTTCAGTGCCCACCGCTACTCCGTTGATGACATGGAGAAGGCGGGGCACCTGCACCAGCTTGAGAGGAAGCCATACGTGCTACTGAACATTGACCACCTGCAGGCGGGCCTTGGAAGCGCGGCCTGTGGGCCAGACACGCTGTTCAAGTACCGCGTCCCCAGCGCGCCGTACACGTGGAGCTTCACCATCAAGCCCCTCTAACCTTTTCAACCCCCAGCCACAACCCTACGTATCATGAAGGTTCTAGGGATAGTTGCTAGCCCCAGGAAGACGGGGCACACGGCGAGACTTGTTGAGGAGGCACTTAAGGGGGCTGAGGAGGCTGGACACGAGGTTGTCCTATACTACCTCAGCGAGATGGAGATCAAGCCCCTTGACGAGGGCGAGGACGGGTACTCGTACCCGGATGACGGCTTCACCGAGCTGATGCCACACATCGAGTCAATGGGGGCGCTCGTGTTCGGTACGCCCATCTACTATGACCACGTTAGCAGCAGGGCCAAGCTGTTCATTGACAGGCTCTACTATTACAGCAATAGCCACGGCGAGGAGTACAGGGAAAAGTTCCCCGACGGCGTAAAGTTCGTGAACGCCGTCACCTGCGGCTGGGACAAGGCCGATGTCTACGGCGAGGTTGTGGAGTGGCTCAACGGCAGGATGACTCATTACTGGAAGATGACCGTTCACGGCTCCCTCAAGGCCCACGGCACGGGAAACAACCCTGTTAAAAACAATGAAGAACTGCTGAAAAAGGCTAGAGAGCTCGGCAAGAGCCTCTAAACCGTTTTAATATCTATCTTGATCTCTGGTTGGTTTTTCATGGTGTTACCGACGAAGCACCGGTTACACTCATCAACGAGCCCCTGGTAGTGCTCCTCGCTGAGGTCAGCCTTCACGGAGATGCTCATGTTGAACACGGCGTACCTCGCTGGGTTGCCCGCGCCCTCTGTTGTCAGCTCTAGCTCCAGGTCACTGTACTCGATGCCGTGCTTGTTCAGGTAGGTCACGGCGTGCATCCCGGTGCACAGGCCGAGGCCGGCGGTCATCAGCTTGCCTGGGCTCATCTCCTCGTACTCCGAGTCCCGCGATGCCTGACCGCTGACCAGGGTGATGCCGTCGTACTCTGCCTTTAGCTTCCAGCCGTCCAGCTGCGTGATCTTGATACTCATACCCGCATCGTGTGGTTGGTCAGATATAGAAGTTATCTCAGGGAGACGTACCCCTCGCCAAGGAGTGGCGAGTAATAGGGGACACCAGCGATGATATCGCCCCTCACGTACTTGATGCTGGTCCCCTGCCAGAAATGGGGAGGCTCGCCGTCCCTGACCCGGAGTACGAAGTGATGTCTGACGCTCAACGGCTCGTCTGATCGCAGGAAGCCGTCTGGGGCAAGGTACTGGACCATGAAAAGGTCCCTGCCGTAATCGCTGAGGTCAACCCCCTGTACCTCCACCTCGGGCACGTAGAACCACGGGAAGAGCCTCCTGACATCAAAGTTCAGCAACCGCCACAGGAAGCTGAAGAGGCCCTTGGGCAGCTCACCCGTGGGGGGCTGATCATAGTCTGACAGGAACACGTTTGATTCAGTCATGGAGCCGTTCATGGTGTACGTGAGCCTGCCCCACTCCCAGTCGCTGCCGCTTGAGTTCGCCCCCGGCGTCAGCCCCTGGCTCACGGTGACATCATACCAGTCAAACTCCGAGGAGGTGTCGTCCACCTTCAGCAACTCAATCCTGCTTTCCAGCACCCCGTACGGCTCCTGGTACTCCACCTCGGTCCTGGTGGCCGCCAGGACTAGGGATGAATCACCGTAGCCCTGCATCTCGTCCAGCCACCTGTAGACGGCCTGAAGGTTCGTGGCAGTGAACTCGTAATCCTTCACGGTGATACTGTGCTCTACAATCCTTTCCCCGGACCCCTGGAGCCACACCCCGACTGCGACGACCCTCGTGGTGTTATCAGTATCACTGGACAGCGTCAGGGTACCATTATAGACCCTATTGAACTGGTCAGTGTCATTTCCATAATATATAACGGGGATACCTTTGTCAATGACACCCATCCACCGGGTCACGTTGATATCGAACTTTGAATTGACAAGGAAGGCGGCCTCCCCGCCGTCCTCGATGATGCCCATAATACCTGATTCTTCAGCTCTCACACGCGCCAAAACGGGAACAGGGGCCAAGACCATCAAAACGAGCATCAGTGGTACTCCCTTTCTCCAAGACAAGGCAATCTGAACATTAGATTCCCCGTATTTAGGTTTGATACAGGTTCCCAGCCTAGGGAACGGGGCCGACCGCTAACCCGTCCTTTTGAACTCGGTGTAGCTGAAGACAAAGAGGTAAAGGGCTCCGAGGGTGATTGGCAGCACCACCAGCCAGATGCTGTACTTTGGCACCAGCACGCTCAGCACTGCTATCACGCCGCTGACCTTGAAGAGCAGGCCGGCCTTCTCATGGGTTGACCGCCAAACCTCGTCGCTGCTGAGGGTCCAAGGGGTTCTTATCCCGTAGAAATAGTTCCTCTCGGCCTTGGACATGAAGTGGCCTAGGAAAAACAGCATGACGCCCACGGCGGGGACGACGGCCTGGGTCATGTTGAACTCGATCCACAGGTTCTGTGCGATGAACAGGCCGTTGAAGAACGTGAAGTAGGCCATGAGCAGGTTCAGGGTGTTGGAAAAGTACCCGGTCGATGCCTTGACCTTGCCCTGGGGGTCTACGCGGGGGATGACGTAGTATATGCCCAGCACGAAGACCTGGACGAGTTGCATCAGGAGGAAACCGGCGAGTTTTGATCCGTACCCGTCCGGCGTGCCTCCTGCGCCCCAGTGGATGATTATCCTATCGGGTAACATCGGGTACGTCACCAGGTTGATGAGTAAATTAACTGCGAATATCGCGATGCCAACTCTTGATCCTGATCCTTTTTTAGCGTCCAATTCTTTAATCAGAGCACATTATTGTTGAGACAAATAAACATTGTTTACGAAATAGACAAAAATTTATCTGCAAGACCCTGTCTTAAATGGTGCATGCCTTGGTAGCTCAGTGGTAGAGCGGCAGCCTTGTAAGCTGTTGGCCGCGGGTTCGACTCCCGCCCGAGGCTCCATTTCTAATTATTAAAAGAAAGTTGCCTGATCCTCGAAGCTGTGCTTCCCTGGCTTCAAGTCCTTGGTCTCTGAAGCCGGTAGAATCTCCACCAGCTCGTACTTCCTTGAGCCCAGCCCCAGCTTCTCGCCGTACTCGTTGACCAGGTACGGGTCCTTGTACGGTCCCCATATCCGCTGGAACGGGTGGAGGCTCTCGTCATCGCTGACGTGCTTGAGGTAGGGTGGCAGCTGATCCACTAGGAACCTTGCGTCCCTGACAAGGTCAAGGCTGGCCTTTTCAACCGCCACGATGTCCCGTCCGCCGACTATGCCGATGTCTGGCACGATCTGGGGCTGCACCATTCCGAGGCAGTCGCAATGTGGTGTGACGTCCATGATGAAATTGAGGAAGAACTTCTTGTCGTCATTGTAACAGTCCAGTATCTTCTTTGACGCGATAGCCATGAGCTCCTGGAAGGCCGCGAACCCCTCGGGAGGTATGCTCAGGCAGCCCACGCCCTCGTCTGCCTTGAGGCACTCCAGGCAGTTACCGTTGTGGCAGTTTCCAAACCCGAGGTCAAGGTGGTGCTTCTCTGAGTCATACTTCATTGCCCCGTATGGGCATAACTCGACGAGTTTCTCGGCGTGCTCAGGCGTGCACTTGTCGGAGTCCCAGTAGGGTGCGCTCTTCTCCACGCCGTGGATCTTCCTCCACCTGCTTGTTCCGCAGTAGCCGCCCAGGGCGATGTTCTTGAAGGCCCCTCCATAGCCGGCTGTGCCGTGGCCCTTGACGTGGGAGACATCAATGAGGACATCGCTGTCCTTCATGACCCCAGCCATGTCCAGGAAGTCAACTGTCTTGTAGTTGACCTCCACCCTGTGCTTGTAGTTATCCTTGAGGCCAGCGATGGGTATGATTGGGCAGCCGCATGTCTCGGCGGTGTACCCACGGTCAACGGCGTTGTACACCGAGGTCGGGTTGTCGGTGACGAACGGGAAAGCCCCGGTCTCCTTGACCTTCTGCACGAGCCGCCTGATGAAGAACACGGGGAAGGTCTGGAAGCCGTCCTTGAACCCCAGGTGCATCTTGATGGCCACCTTGTCCTTCTTCTTGATGGTAGAGAAATCCAGTCTGTTCAATATCTCGTCGTATTTTGTACCCATGCTGAACTCGCGGGCTATCCTGCCGTGGTTGAATGAGCCGAAATATACCTTGGGTTTAGCCAAATTGAATCAGAAAATACCCCTATCGGCTGAATATAAATCGACCCGCGTTACTTTTTCTTGGAGGCAGCCTTTTTCCTCGGCTTCTTTGCCGGGGACTTTGCGGCGGCTTTCTTTCGACTCCTCTTCCTCTTGGACGGCTCCTCTCCTTCATGCTGCCGCCTGACGTGCTGCTTCATCCCGGTCTCGCTGTTGAATGTCTTACCGCAGAACAGACAGGGCACGGCGATGGCCTCAAGCTCGATGTTCTTGCCAAGGAGGTTCTTCCTCAGCTGCTTGATTAGCTTCTCGCCCTCGGCGTAGGTCAGCTTCTTGCCCGTTTTGAGCCTGATCCCGACTGTGAGGTTAAAGTTCCTGAACTCCTGCTCGTCCCGCTCCAGGCCGACCTCGCTAACTGTGCCCAGCATTTTTGGATCATCTTGCGCCATCGTTTCACCAGTCAGGAATCTAATGGATTGAATAGGATAAGGGCTTAAAAATTAATCCCTGAAAAATGGATTGTCCCATGAAACGATTTATAGAGTATTTTATAGGGGACAATCCATTGTCAAGTATTTATTGCCTGTTTTTGGTAATTCCGGGTGGCCCCTTCATCGGAATTGCTTTAAACCCGTGCAACAACCCGTTGGAGGTTTAATAGAAATGGGTTTCAAACTAGATGAATGGGGATCATTCCCGAAGGTGGGCACGGGTTACGCGACGAGTGTTGACGGCAAATGGTGCAGCTTCCTTGAGACAAAGAAGGGGGCGTACAGGGGCAACCATATCCACCCCTGCGACCAGTACACGGTGCTCCTGGGCGGATCGGCGATGGCGGTCAAGGAGATTGATGGAAAGCTTATCGAGTACCCCATGACAGAGAACGAGGTCCACGTGACGCCGAAGGGCGTCGCCCACATCCTGGTTCCCCTTGAGGACGCCATACTGTACGAGTGGTGGCAGGGTCCTTTCGAGGCCGAGGCATGCCCCGGCGTGTTCGATGAGTACACTAAAAATAGGGACGGGCCTTCAGATTAGGCCGCTTTCTTTCCGAAACTGACCACCAGGTCAACGAGCTTCTTCGTATCGATCTCAGCCCTTGACCTCCAGTCGAGGTACAGGATGCCCGAGTCGTCCTCGCCCAGGTAGCCCTGTCTGACATACCTGTCGATGTTGAGCTTGACCCTCCAGCCGGGCAGCTTCTCCTCAAGTATCCGCTCCACGTCCTGGCGGGGGACCTTGCCCTGCTTTGAGATGATATAGGCCACTGATACTGCAAGGCCCGCGATGTCGTCGATTCGCCAGCCGATGGTCTTGGCGGTCTTCTGGTCAACGGTGCCCCTCATGATTATGTAGTATCGCGCTTCCTGCAGCTGGGAACTGGTGGGCTCCACGATATCAGGCTCCTCCAAGACTCGGGTTACCTTGAGGTCAAGTGGCTGAAGCTGCTTGTCAAGAACCTCGATGATGTTCTGCCAGTCGGCACCCAGCTCCTTGCGCAGCTCCCAGCCGCGCACGCCGGGCAGCCTGTGGTGTGTGAAGAATAGTAGGTGGACCGCGTCCTTTAGCTTACTCTGGTATACCTGCTCAGTCTTGCTCAATCGTTTCGCCATTGTTTCCACTCCTCGTAATCTACCATCGTCGGTATGCTGACCTTGTCCTGGCCCGGATCAGGCCGCTGCTCCACGTTGTGGATGATCTTGGTCTCCTCCATGAGCCTGTCCCAGTTGGCGTTTGCGTAGCCGTAACCCACCATGAAGACCGTCAGGTAGGCCCTGTAGACCGTGGCCTCGTAGGTCTCAGTGCCTATCCACTCCCAGTAATCAATGATGCCTCCCGGCCCGACTCGCTCACCCAGCTCCTTCCAGAAGTTCTCCACGATATCGGTGAACCCCTCTCCGGGTATGAAGCCCAGTTTTATCGCCTCGTCCATGGTGGCGTACTCTGTGTCCCGCTCCTCCACAAGGCTGTCCTGCCACCTCTCATCGAAGGGTATCAGTCCGCCCCAATAGCTCAGGCTCCCAGCCAGGGTCTTGGTGCTTATCTGCTCCATCTCCATGAGTGGGTGCCATGACCGGAGGAACGCGTTGGCTATTGCCCCGATGTCCATTGCCATGAGGCTCTGGCTCAGCATGAACGGGTCCTTGTACAGCGTGGTTGACTGGTGCTCGATCCACTGGTTCTGCCTCTCGAGGACGTTGCTCAGCTCCTTGAGTGCCTGTGCGTCAAGGCATAAATCCTGGACGTTCTTGAGGTTTGGATAGTTCTTCTTGATGACGCCCATCACGTAATCAAAATCGATGTCGAATGGCTCGATCTTTCCGCTCTGAACCATCAGGCACAGGTTGATGACGCTCTCAAGCTCGGACATATTATGCCTCCACTAGCCTCGGTATCGAAACTGTCTCGGACTTGTGAATCATGATGATATGTACGTCCGTTCCCTTGAACGTTACCTGGCTGGGCGTGATGGCGATGTACTGGTCGTTGGTGCCCGCCATGGTGGAGACGATGAAATCGCTGACGGCCTCCTTGTTCTGGGGGTCCATGTGCAGGTCGAACTCGTCCACGGCCCTGAGTGGGCTCAGGATGTTCTGCTGCAGCGCCAGCAGGAAAGCCATGACGCTGCTGCTCCTCTCGCCTCCGCTGTGGGTGTATGGGTCCAGCTTCTGGAGAGGCGCGCCCTTGAAGCCCACGTACATCTCAAGTCCAGCCTCCTCGATGTCATGGTTGTTGATGAGCCTGACCTCGCCTATGGCCTGGAGCTTTTTGAGGAGCTGCTTGTACCGGATGTTGACCTCGTCAAGCATGGTCTCAGTCATCTCGCGCCACCTCTTCTGGCGCTCCTCGATCTCCTGGAGAACCCTGACCCGGTTGGCCCTGACCTCCTCGATGCGCTTCTGGATCTCCTTGTAGGTCTCGTTGTAGGTCTCGTACATCTCCTCGGCCTCGTCGGGGATGTTGGCCATGCCCATGAGGATTCCCTGGGTCTTCCTGATCTCGTTGAGTATCTCGTCGCCGGATCTGCCTGACTCGATCCTCGGGCCCCTGATTAGCGCCTCGGCCTCGGAGTCCTTCAGGTCCCTGTTTGCCCTGTCAAGCTCGCCCTGTAGCGCCTGGACCCTGCGGCTTAGCCTCTGCCGCCTATCCTTGAGCAGGGCCAGCCTGATCCTGGCGTCGATGTACTTGTCGTTTGACTGCTCGATGCTCCTGCGGACGCCCTCCATCTCGTTCATGAGGCGCAGGCTCTCCTCCTCTGCCACTGATAGCTGGTTGGCGAAGGACTCTAAGCTGGTCTGGTTCACCATCTTCTGTGCGCCAAACTCGGTGCTCAGGCTGTCATAGGACTCGGCCTGTGTCTCCTCGATCTGGGTGAAGAGGCTGAAGTAATCGTCCAGTTTGGTATCGCTACCCTGGACCTGTGAAAGTAATGATTTGAAGCTTGACTCGAACCTCTGCCTCTGCTCTTGGCTGTTCTTGAGTATCCTGTCGAGCTGTGTGATCTGCTCCCTGGCAGAGGTGATGCTGTACTCGTTTACACCGATTGCCCTCTCGGACGCGATCCTCTTCTCGATGATGTCGTTCCTGTGGGCGCGCATCTCCCTGAGGGATTTCTCAGAGTCAACGATGTTCTGGGTGTTCCTGGCCATCTCGGCCTCGGCTGACGCAAGGTCATTCTCGGTGTCGTTGAACTGGCCCATGAGCTTCTCTACCTGGGCCTCAAGCGTCACGACGCGGCTCCACGCCATCTCCTGCTGGAGGAACCCCTGCCTGGTCTGTAGCTGCTTCTTCTCCTGGAGCCTCTCGTTCTGCTCTCGCCAGTAGTTCAGCGTCTCCCTTGCCTGGTTCATCAGGCTGCCGAGGCTCTGTTCCTCGCTCAGGACGCCGCTTAGCTTGCTCTTTGCCTCGATTACGTCATCCCTGAACGTCTCGTACCCGACAGCTGACTCCAGTATCTTGAGCCTCTCCTTGGGGTTGATGTTGGCGAACCTTGTGGGCATGGCCTGGTGCATGATGATGAGCATGTTGTTGGGGTCGAAACCGAAGGTCTTGAGGAGGCTGACCACCTCGATCTTCGAGACGTTCCTCTGGTTGAGCTGGAAACCGTACTTGCCGTCCTTGCGCAGGGTCCTCGTGAGTGTGATATCGTCCATGTTGTACTGGGGGACGGGCCTGTAGCCGTTTGCCTTTTTGTCGTTGTTAAGGGTCAGCGTGACCCTGGCCGTCTCCGCGCCCCACCTGATGAGGTCGCTGAGTTTTTTTGATCTCTCAGTGTACGTGTCCCCGAGGGCGACGCAGATGCCTAGCAGGAGGCTGCTCTTGCCTGAGCCGTTCGGCCCGCATACGACGTTCACTCCCTCCTTGAGGGGGATACGGGCGTACTCGTATGACATAAAGTTCTCTAGAATTACCTCTCTAATCAGCATCGGATTTCCTCGGACTCAGTCAACTTAGATGAGACTCATTTTTAAACCTTAACAATGAAAATCGGAAAGAGGAATAAAGCAAAAATCATGAAACGGATTACAAGTTTCAGGTTTATACCTGTTCGCTTGCCTCAAAACCCCACATAACGGAGAACAGGTGCTAAATGAGGCTTCGATGTAAGTATCGTAATGGGTTCAGGCTTAAATTCCGTGGAGTGGGGTCAACGCTCGATATCATTTCTTGAGAGAATAAATCAACTGGACTCATTTGAGCCCGTGATCATGAATATCCGCCACACGGAGCGCCACCCGATTACATGGGATAACAACGATAACGTCCTATGCACTGAACGGGGGATATCGTGTGCAAGGGAGTTCGGGGCCCAACTCCTTGGTGGCTGGAATTACAGGCTCTGGCATACGTCCAGTCCCAGAACCTTGGAGACATGCAAGGCGATAGCCTCCGGTTTGAAACTGAACGACGTCGAGCCCTGGATAATGGGGGAACCCCGAACAGGTTTTGTTTTGGATAATGACAGGTTCGTGGAAATTCGAAATGGGTATCAAGTCTTCTCTGATGGAGATAAAAGCGCGATCACGTTGCTCTCGAACTGGAACAAGAACAAGTATCCAACGGATGTGATAACCCCACCAGGTGAGTTCGGAAAAGGGATAAAACAAGACCTGAGTGAAAACCTTGACGAAAGGTGTTTCCATATACTTGTCAGCCACGACGTGTGGGTCGCCGCGTTGATGGAGTCATGGATTCAGGTTCATCCTGATGACTGGGTCAAGTGTATGGACGGTTTTCTCGTCCAACTCAAAAAAGACCACATGAAAACAATCAGACCACACGGAACACATGAGACAGGTTACCCGTCATGGTGGGCTAGAGGGCCGTGAGCCATTCTTTTCATTGGGATTTGTTGAACGGTTCAAACATTTTAATTGATACATAACCCATCTTCTCGATATTATGATCAAGCTAACGGAGGCTCAAGAAGAGCGAGCCATGAGGCTTCACAGGGAAGCAATAGTAGTTGACACACACTGCGATACACTGATGCAGTTCCTCAAGCAGCCGTACGGACGGCCCGCTGCAAGAAAGCTGGGGGAGCGGGGCGAGAGCGGCCACCTTGACCTCCCCCGGATGGTGGAGGGAGGGGTGACGTGTCAGACATTCGCGGTTTACACTGGGAGGAGGGCAATCGTGCCTGAAGCCCCGTTGATGGCCACGCTGATGGTGGACAAGTTCTACACCGAGATCGAGGCAAACGACGGGATCGTGGCGGTCACCACCCATGACGAGATCGTTGAGGCGAAGAAGGAGGGGAAGGTCTGCGGGCTGTTGAGCCTGGAGGGCGCGGAGCCTTTGATGGGCGAGATAGCAGCACTCAGGGTCTATTACAGGCTCGGGGTCAGGATGCTGAGCTTTGCGTGGAACTACAGGACACCGTTCGCGGATGGTTTAGGCGCAAAGAGGAGCGAGAGCAAGCTCCCCGAGCTGGGAGTTCAGGGACTTGAGGAGATGGACAGGCTTGGAATGGTCTTCGACGTGAGCCACCTGGCTGACAGCGTGTTCTGGGACGTGGCTGATGTCATGAAAGGCCCGTTCATCGCCAGCCACAGCAACGCAAGGGCGGTTTGCGGGCACGCCAGGAACTGTGACGACGACATGATCAGGGCCATAGCGGACCACGGCGGTGTCCTCGGCATGAACTATGCCCCGTCCTTCGTCAAGGAAGGAGGCAAGGGAGCGACAGTTGAGCACATGGTTGACCACATCGACCACATAGTGAAGCTGGTTGGCCCCGACCACGTTGGGCTGGGCTCAGACTATGACGGAATCGGCAACCCGCCTGAGGGCATCGAGACCGTTGACAAGACTCCAAACGTCACCAGGGTGCTGGTGAAGAGGGGCTACAGCGATGAGGACGTCTTGAAGATCCTGGGCGGCAACCACATGAGGGTCTTCAAGGAAGTAATTGGTTAGCCAACAGTTTCTTTAACCCTTAACCCAACCTATTTTCCATGAGCGCAGCTGGTTTTAACGGATCAAAATACTGCTGGATGAACGGCAGTATCTTGGAGACGAAGGACGCCCTGGTGTCCCCAATGGAGGCAATACACCTCGGCATATTCGAGGGCATCAAGGCATACGTCGAGGGCGACGTGAACGGCAGCGGGGACCTGAACATCTTCAGCTGGAAGCAACACATTGACAGGCTTTGGAGGAGCGCCGAGGTCAACGGCCTGGCCATGCCGTACAGCAAGGACGAGCTGCTTGAGGCGGTTCGGGCCTGCATCATAAGGAACGATTACGACAGGAATACCTACACCCAGCCGAGGATATGGCCCAAGAAGGCATAGGGCTCCGATGACAGCCACGTCGTCGTACCCGTCTGGCCCTTTGAGACCCTGCTGGGCAAGGGTAACAAAAAGTTCGGTGAGGAGCGCAGGTTCATGGTGAGCAGCTGGCGGCGGATAGCCAGTGACGCACTCCCAACCCAGGCAAAGAGCTGGGCAAACTACCAGAACAACATGCACGCCATCAGGGAGGCGAAGAGGTGCGGGTACGACAACGCCATCTTCCTTGACAACAGGGGATTCGTCTCCGAGGGGACCCTGGCTTGCCTGATGGTTGTGCGGGACGGCAAGGTAATCACCCCGCCTGTTACGGCGTCCATCCTTGAATCAGTCACACGCGGGTGCTTCTTAGAGTTCATCCCTGACCTAGGGTACCCGGTAGAGGTCAAGGACTTTACCAGGGTGGAGCTGTACGCCAGCGACGAGGCGTTCCTCTGCGGGACAGGGGGAGAGTGCACGCCCATAACGAGTATCGACGACATCAAGATGGGCAAGGGGTACCCTGGGCCAATCACCAAGAAGGTCGGCGAGTACTATGCCGAGATACTTGCGGGGAACGTCAAAAAGTACAAGCACTGGTTAACGCCAGTTTGAGGTTCTCCATTTATTTCCACAAAAAAAACGCGCTCTTGGAATCTTTTTCAAAATCATGGACCCTGACAAGTATTGGGAAATGTCATTTCACTGGCATTTACTGAATTAACCTAGCCTCTTCTTTTTCGTGCTCAAAGAAATGAGTCAAGATCGTCACGAGCCCGTTGTTTGATGACTTAAAGGCCGTGTCCATACTTCCAGTGGTAAACAGCGCGGTCTCCCCGTCAGCGATGATTATCCCGAACTCGAACCCCATATCATCAAGGACATAGGTCTTTACGTTCTTGGGGATCTTCTCTAAATCGACATCTGAGCTCTGGAGGATGAGGTCCGCGTCTATACTCATGGAATGTATCTCCTCGCTGAGATATTTTCCCAACCCCTCGTGGACAATCATCTTGACGTGCTCGGCCGAGGCCACCATCTCGTGGATCTGGGACACTATGTTATCCTTGCCCCTGAACGTCCAGATGAAATCGTCGGAGACCGATACGTGCCCTTCCTCATCAAAGATACTCTGTAACAGATCTGAAGCACTATCGCGGGAGTTCTTTGTTTTATACAGCGAGCTCTCGTGTTCAAAGTCCACGTTCATTTTTTTCTTGACGTACTCGGTCTCAATCTGGGCCAAGTATGTATCAGTGTAGCTCTTTAAGGCAATACTAGGAGGCAGTGACCTGAACATCATGGGCCGATCCCGATGAATCTCTATCAGCCCTTTTTTCTCCAGAAGGGACGTAACCTCGTATGTTTTCGAGTAGGGCACCTCGCTTTCCTCGCTGAGTTCCTTTGCCTTTAGCTCCCCGTTCTTAATCAAAGCGATATAGATCTTCGATTCGTATTCTGTGAACCCCAGATTCATTAATTTTTCATGAACAGCCATTGATAATCCCCGTATTTACTTCTGGAAAAAAATGGAGTAGGAAAATATATGCCTTTTTGATTGCGTTGAACCCAGAAGGATATCTAAAAAGTTAGAGGAAGATTCAATTTAACATCTGAAAAATAAAAAGATTGGTTGGGTTTTTAGCCCGTGTGGTAGTTGGTTGCTTCTGCCAGTAGCTCTGCGTCCGAGTACTCGTTTGCGTAGCCTTCCGAGCCGTGGCATGACTTGCACGCCCAGTCCAGAGTAATCTGGCTGATAGCTGCTTTTCCGTCCTCTGTGAACTGCGCATCCGCCACAGGATCAATCGCAAACAAGTGAGACATAATGTCGCCTGACCACTGGTCAGCATCACCCTTTGCGCTCTTAACGATCCTCGGCATATGGCAGTCAACACAATTAACGGCCGCCTTCATCACGCTAGACGCCTGCTGCTCCGCCTCCTCATAGTGGCAAGAAGCACAGTCAACCCTTGTCGTATCCGTGCCCTCTTTCCTCGCCTGGATTACTCCCTCGTGAGGATCATGGCACGATATACAGGTCAACGCGTTGTGCTTGGTCTGGATCAGCTCCTCGAACTGCTCATGGTGCTTGATGAAACCGCCCTTGGCATCAATGACAGAATTGTCACCCCTGACGTGGCAGTCCCCACAAGCCTCAGAAGTCCTGTCAACCTTCAAAGCAACCCCATAAGGGTCCTCTGCGTGGTTGCTTCCAGGACCGTGGCACTCTTCACAAGCGATCCCCGTCTCCTCCCAGGTTCCAATCAGTCCGGGCAATCCGTCTTGGTTGCCCTCTGGCTTGTAACCTGTAGTGTGGCAGGGTCCACAGTTGTATGGCTTGTTCTCCTCTCCAGCGTGGTAACCTACCCATCCTTCGTCTGTGCCGAGCACATCGTTGGGGAAGTTGTACTGGGTTGTAGCGTCTGCATCGCCTGTGATGATGTATCCGTCTAGGTCGATGAACCTGGCCTTCCAGTTGTACCCTCCGATGACGTAGCTGATGTCATCCCAGGTGTATCCCTCGGGGACGTCTACGAGCTCGGTGTATGGGTACGTTGGTGGCTGTCCGTCTACTACCTTGTTTAGCTTGTACTTGTGTCCCGAGTTTACGAATGAGTCGTATTGGTCGGGGTGACATGTTGCACAGCCTTCGGACGTTAGGTACGTGGCTCCAATGGCGGCATCGCTTCCATCGGCTCCGGTGGCACCGGCTGCGCCGGCGGGGCCTGCTGGCCCTGCTGCGCCTGTTGTTCCTTCAGGACCTGTTAGTCCTGCGGGGCCTATGGTGCCTCCTGATGTGTACGTTAGTCCTATTGCTAGTACAGATATCACTACTGCAACTACTGCTAAGTAAAGTGTGTTCTT
>CAYLJH010000033.1:0-3814 GCA_964383685.1 uncultured Candidatus Bathyarchaeia archaeon
GATCACGGTACGCGCCGAGTAGTCGACACGCTTTCCGCTCAGGTTGCCCCTGAAACGGCCTTCCTTGCCCTTGAGCCTCTGCGCAAGGCTCTTCAGGGTCCTGCCGGACCTGTGTCTGGCCGGTGGGATGCCGCTGACCTCGTTGTTGAAGTAGGTTGTGACGTGGTACTGGAGTAGCTCGGAGAGGTCCTCGATGATGAGGGTCGGCGCTCCCGCGTCGATGTTCTCCTTGAGCCTCTGGTTGATCCTGATGATGTCAACGAGCTTGTGGGTGAGGTCGTCCTCCGCCCTGATGCCTGACTCCAAGATGATTGATGGCCTGACGTCTACCGGCGGGACCGGCATGACCTGCAATACCATCCACTCTGGCCTGGCGACTATTGGGTTATAGTTAAGCATCTCAAGGTCATCGTCCGGGATTCGCTCGAACCATTCCCTGATCATGTTTGGCGTGAGGCGACGGGTCACGTCCTCCTCGACCGCTCCCTCGATATCAAAGAACTCCTCCTTCTCTATCTCGTTGAACGTGGTGGGTTTGTTGAACTTGATAACCGTCTGGACCATGCCACAGTACGGGCACTCTTTGTGCTTCTTGTACTTCTTGGCCTGCTTGATGATCTCCTTGAATGTCTCTTCGCCTACCTTGCCGAACATCGCGATGTCATTCTTGCGCCTTGCGCTGAGCTTCTCCTTGAGCTCCTCGGCCAGCAGGATGCTCCCGCATCCCCTGCATGTTGCGTTCAGGACCTTGTAGATTGGCTTTGCGAACTCGACGTGGATTACGGGCACCGATAGCTCGATGTGGCCGAAGTGACCTGGACAGTTGATGGCGATGTTACCGCAGGTGCGGCACCTCTGCCTTGGCTCAAGCGTCCCGAGCCTCTGGTCCATGAGGCCACCGGCGATTGGCGCGCCGTCCTCGTCGTAAGTATCGCTCGTATCAGTCTCTACTACGCTCAGTCGCCTGATATCGTCTGGGGGCAGTAGCCCGAATTTTATCGCGTCAATTACCTTACTCAATTTACTCGACCTCCTTTGCCAAGACCATGCTTGGCGATAGACATAGGCTCATCATTTCCTGTAGCAGCAGCTTGAATGCGTATGAGATGGTCACAGGCTCGATGTCGCTCTTGCCCTCGCATGTTGGACAAGCGTATTTCCTCTGCCTGACATCATAGTATCCCTGTCGTCCGCAGCTCTCACAGACGTAGATGGTGTATGCGTCAGACTCCTCCAGGAGCCTGTCCTTGAGGAGCATGGCCGCACCGTGACCGACGAGGCAGTCCCTCTCCATCTCCCCGAACCTGAGTCCTCCGCCACGGGCACGGCCCTCGGTGGGCTGCCTCGTGAGCATCTGGACCTGGCCTCGGGCCCTTGCGTGGATCTTGTCCACGACCATGTGGTGTAGCTTCTGGTAGAAGGCAACTCCGAGGAATACCTCGGCCTCGAACTTCTTGCCCGACTGGCCGTCGTAGAGGATTTCTCGTCCACCTGGCTGTAGCCCAAAGTTTAGGAGGTGTTCCTGTAGTGTCTTTGGCTCCTCGTTTGAGAATGGCGTGCCGTCAACGATCTCTCCCCTGATGGCCGCGGCCTTTCCGCCGATGGCCTCGATGAACTGGCCCACCGTCATCCTGCTTGGATAGGCGTGAGGGTTCATGATGATGTCAGGGGTGACTCCGCTGGCGCTGAATGGCATGTCCTCCTGTGGGACGAGCATACCGATGACACCTTTCTGGCCGTGCCTTGAAACGAACTTGTCTCCCAGCTCAGGAATCCTGTGGCTCCTGACCTTTACCTTGACAAGCTGGCTTCCCTCGATGTCCTTCGTGATGAACACGCTGTCGATCATCCCGACCTCTGTTGGCCTGACGCTGACGCTTGTGTCACGCAGCTGTGGACCCCGGACCTCCAGTCCACGGTAGTCCTCCATGAACCTTGGGGGGCTTGTCTTGCCGATGAGGATGTCCCCTCCCTTGACGGCCCCCTCGGTTGAGATGAGTCCGTCGGATTCCAGCATCCTGTAAGCGTCTGCTCCGTGGTACCCACGGATGCCTGCCTCTGGGACGGTTAGCCTGTCCTTGCTGCCTCCCAGGTACTGCTTGCATATGGCCTTGTAGATCCTGAAGAAGCTGCTGTGGCCCAGTCCACGCTGGACCGCGCCGTGGTTGAAGATGATTGCGTCCTCCATGTTGTAGCCGATGCTGCTGAGAATGGCGATGACATAGTTCTGGCCCGCCGGTCGATCGTTGTAGCCTATGACCTGCATGGGCTTTGTGGCCACGAGGGGCTTCTGCGGGTAGTGTAGCAGGTGTCCACGGGTGTCCGTCCTGTCCCTGTAGTTGAGGGCGTAGATGCCGGGTGCCTGCTTGGCCATGGCGGCCTGGTATGTGTTACGCGGGGACTGGTTGTGCTCAGCGTAGGGTATGATTGATGCGCCTACCCCGAGAATAGTGTACGGGCACAGCTCCATGTGAGTGTGCTCGGGTGTCAGCCCCTGGGTGTCGATTGAGATGAACGCGTTCTCCTCCTCGTCGCTGTCCATGTACTCGATTATTCCCTCGCGTACTAGATCACTCCAGCTCCACCTCTCCTGCCTGATGTTTCTGATGTAACGCTGCTTGAGGAGGCTCTTGCCGTCCTCGACGACCACCAGTGGCCGCCTGATCCTTCCCTCGTCGGCGTTGACGTAGATCTCGTTATAGTTCTTGTAGAATACGATGTTGGCCTCGCCGCTGATCTCGCCCTTTCGGCGCATCTCGCGGAATGTGTTCACCAGGATGCTTGGCGTCGTGGTGTAACCCAGTAGGTATCCCTCGACGAATATCTTGGTGCCCGTGTGCCTTAGCTGCTCGTCAACGTCCTTGCTGCGTATGACGCCCATGAACTCCAGTGTCCTCTTGATCTTCTCGGCGTCCGTTCCGACGCTGACGCTTGCCATGAGGGCCAGGTTCTTTACGAGACCACAGTTGGCGCCCTCGGGCGTCTCGTTGGGGCATAGCCTGCCCCAGTGGGTGCTGTGTAGGTCCCTGGCCAGGAAGTTTGGCTGTGACCTGCTCAGTGGGCTCTGGAGCCTCCTGAGGTGTGAAAGTGTTGAAAGTGTGTTGGTCCTGTCGAGGAGCTGTGTCATTCCGACCCTGCCCCTCCTCCAGTTCCCCGTGGCCAGCGCGTGCTGGATCCTGCTTGTGATGATGCCTGGCCTGATGGCCGCGCTTATCAGCACGCCCTTGCGCCTTGTGCTCATCCTCCTGAACTGGTACCTCATGTCCCTGTATAGGCTCCAGAAAGCGGACCTGAAAAGCTCTGCAAGAAGCGGTCCGGCTAACTTGATCCTCTTGTTCTTGAGGTGGTCCTTGTCGTCCTCTGAGCGCTGGCCCAGCTTGAGCTCGATGATCCTGCTGGCCATCTCGCCTAGGAAAACTGCCTTGTCGAACCTGTCCTCTGGCTCCCTGCCGATGTGTGGCAGTAGGTTCCTGTCGAGGATGGTCTGTGCCCTCTTGATCCTGAACTCCTTGACCTGGCCGAAGGCGACCCTGTTACCGATGAACAGTATGGCGTCCTCGATGGACGGGATGTTTCCCGCCTCCTTGAAGCTGGCCTCCAGCTCGTTGAGTATCTCGGGGTCCAGGCTCACCATGGTGGCTACCTCCCTGTCGGTCTCGACACCGAGTGCCCTCATTAGAACGACCAGTGGCACTGGCACGGGGACTCCGGGTATGGTCACGCCCATCTCTCCCTTGGCCTTGCGGGCCATCTCGATCCTCGCCCTGAAGCCGACGGTTGTGCTGAATACCTTGCCCTTGTACACGGGCTTGGC
>CAYLJH010000033.1:3824-14107 GCA_964383685.1 uncultured Candidatus Bathyarchaeia archaeon
GACCCTGTTGGGGGCCAGGTCCTCAAGGCTGACGATGACTCGCTCGCTGCCGTTGACTATGAAGTATCCCCCGACTTCCTTGGGGTCTTCACCTATCCTGATAAGCTCGTCCTCGGTGTGGCGGCTGAGGAGGCAAAGGGTGCTCTTCACCATGATGGGGATGTCACCTATGTTGACGCGCTCGTAGGATTCGCGTCCCTCGTCGTCCAGCTCGATCTCCAGGTAGAGGGGAGCCGAGTAAGTGAGGTTCCTGATACGGGCCTCCCTGGGGTAGACCTCACGGACAGTTCCGTCTACCTCGACGACGCGCGGGTCGCCTATCTCGATTGATCCGAACTTTATCTTGTATATGTGATTGGGGACCTCAATTGAGATACCGCCAATCTCGTCGATGATGTGTTGCAGCGTGTTCCTGGTGAAGTCATTGTAGCTGTCCAGGTGCTGCTTGACGAGGCCCTCCTCCTTGAAGAAGGACTTCATCAGGTCCCAGTGGTCGTTGTCTGAGAGAAGCATCTAATTCATCCTATTTTGAATAATATCTATACTGCAAGCTGTTAGAGGAAAAAGCGGATTAAAATCGGAACCTGTTCCACTCATTTAATCAATATTCACCTTATAGAATCCATACTAACCTTGCAGAGGCTATACCCTAGGCTATATTCTTACTAAAAAATGTTACCCTTTTTCGAGGCTTTATCAGTTCCCTTTGGGTCTGAAAAGCTGGAATACTCTTCCTTTTACTCTCATAGCTTAAGAATATTACCCATGGAAAAGGGGTAAAAAAACCATACTTTTATAGGGGAACCCTGTTATTCGAGTAGAGCCCAATAACAGGAAAGTGCAAGATAATGGCGGACATGATTGAAAGAGTCTTAGACAGGAGCGTCGGAAAAACCGTGCTCATAAAGCTAAGGGGCGGCAAAACACTCAGGGGTACCCTTGAGGGTTTTGACCAGCACGTAAACCTATACATGAAGGGCGCGGAGGACGTATCTGATCCACTCAACGTGGCTGAGATTGGCGACATCGTGCTCCGTGGCGACAACGTAATAATGGTGAGTCCGCCGCCAGAATAGAAGTGAACAACAATGCCAACTAAGCATGCAATTCATCACGGTAAACGCGTACATATCAGGTGCAGGCGCTGCGGACGCAGGGCCTACCACATCAGGAACAAGGCTTGCGCGGCCTGTGGCTACGGAGCCACGGCGAGGATCAGGAAGCTGTCCAACAACAGGAAGCCCCTGCAGCGCAACAGAAGAATCCACTAGGGTTCCTCATCCTTTCTTTAACTAATTCGTTCCATCATCAAGTTTTTAATCGGGTTACAGCCTACTATTCCTGCGTGCGGGAGTACCCGAGGTTGGTCAAAGGGGCGAGACTTAAGATCCTGACCAAGGGTAGGACATCTCGTGACTAAGGTCTTCGTGGGTTCAAGTCCCTCCTCCCGCACCGTTTTACTAGTAAAAAAACTGATTCCAGTTATCAAACAGATCTAACTCGGGCGAATATGGATTTCTCATGAATGTATTTCAAAAAACGGTCTTTTAGGTAACGCACACAGAATTACCTGTTAATATTCAGGCAAAAATATCCCCCCAAGTTTGTTTATCTGCGAAAATCAAACTGAGGTTTACACATTCCCATAACTGTTATCGATAAATAATAATTACATTTTTATGCATCCTGTCCCTATAAACATTGAGCGATAACTCTAGTTAAATCATAACGAAGATAAAAGAAGGAAACAAAAGATGGAAAATTCCCGATATACCCGTAAACTGGTTATATCTCCCCCTGGGTACCACCATGAAGAACCACATATTAACCGATAACGACCGCAGGAAACTGAAAAAATGGATACAAACAGGGCAAGAAACCCAGAAAACCAGAAACCTGTTCACCGACCTCAGAAAAAGCCTTCCACGGCTCAAAGACGACATGATTCTTCTCCTCAAGGTACGAACACGGCTCAAACAAAAAAGACGATGGGACAGGAAACCGCGACGCTAGAAATCAAGTTAACCTTAACCCCGAACATCAGAATAACACGCGCCACTCCAAGAAGAGTCCGTATTAACCCCGAGGAAAAACGCCTTGAATACCTAGATCGCCTCGAAGCATTATTCCAACATCTGAATAAAATTGTAACAGGCAAAGGAATCCCAATGAAACACAAACTCAAAGCCATGGATATCCAAATTAAAACCATCAAAAACTGCCGCGAAATAATCACCGACATTGAAATTGAGGAGCTGGAAAATGAACTCCAAAAAATTGAGGAAGAAACTACGAAAACAACGAAAGACCTCGGCTACACAATCCAAGAAGACCCTGCCAAATGACCCGGTAAAATTCTGTCGAGAATGGCTACACTACGATCCCTACGAGTACATTTACCCCTTCCTCCGCGACAAAAACCATTTCATAGCAAACCTCATGGCAAGGCAAACAGGAAAAACCTTCAACGGAATGGCAAAACTCCTCTACTATGCCTTCAGATACCCCGGCTCAGTGATTTTAATCACCGCACCAAAATATGACCAAGTCAAAAACATCGCCTTCAAGGCGCTCCACCAGCACCTGAACCGAATGAACGCTAATGGCCAGGGGTTCTTCGATTACGTCATCGGCAAAAAAAACATGCTACGGACCATGATCCGGTTCAGGAACGGCAGCCAGATACTGGCAGAATCCCCAATACCCGAAACAATACGAGGCCACACCGCAAAAGTAGTTTACCTCATGGAGGCTAACTTCCTACGCGACGACACAGACCTCTACACGGCTGTACTATTCACCCTCAACACGACAAACGGTTATCTCATCGCCGAGTCCACCCCCTGGAACACGGACAGTATATTCTACAAAATGTTCAACGACGAAACATACAGCAACTATAGCACACATCGAGTCCCTTACAGCCGGGCCATGCCCCCCAACGGGCCCCTCAGCCCAGAAATCGTGGAAATGATAAAGACACAGCTCTCCGGAGACCCCTCAAGATGGAAACGGGAAATGCTGTGCGAATGGACCGAGGACAACGATGCCTGGCTACCTACAAGCCTCATAACCCTGGCCCAGGACAGCGATCTGGACTACATTAACCGAGATGATGAACCCCGAGGCGAATTCTATCTTGGTGTTGACTTTGGAAAAAAGCATGACCACAGTGTCATAGCCGTCATCGAGCGACAGCGAAGTCACAAACTCCTCCGCCATTTGCACAGGTTCCCCCTGGATACACCATATGGCACGGTCATAGGATACGTGAAAAAACTACAGGAGACATGGAGGACTATAAAAGCCATCTACCCCGATAAAACCGGCGTAGGCGATTACATCGTTGAAGACATGATTCGAGGAGGCCTACGCAACGTTACAGGAATCAACTTCACCGACACTAGTAAAGAAGCCATGGCAACCGCCCTAAAAGAAAACATGACGACAGCGGACTGCCCAGACTGTAACTGGAATGGGTCTATCCACGACGAGAAAGGAAATTGGAGAACTACATGTCCTAACAACTGCAAAGTGGACGCATCTCCTGTCACCCTAAGACCTTTACTTCATATCCCATACGACCCCGAATTGTTCGCTGAACTTAACTTGGAAAGATACGAGCTGGGTAAAACTGGAAAACTACATTTCAACCACCCAGAAGGTACTCACGACGATAGGTTCTGGGCACTTGCGCTAGCAGTATACTCCGCTGAAATGACTCCCCCCACAGCCTCGAAACCGCTGGCAAAACAAGTATGAAGATAGTTGTTCACTGAAAAAAAGTCAAAAGATACCGTTTATCAATTTATGACCAGAGAAATAGATACGGGAGGAGGAAATCCCACACACCTTACCTCCTGGTGACAGCGGATCGTGAAATTTAAAATATTTTTTTCAGTGTGACCTGATGCGAAGTGGAAAATATCGAGGGTAAAAAGGGAGTTGAGATAAGGGCTGGAAAGAATCTTCTGGAAACTTCATGTGTCTAATGGCTAAAGGAACAAGGCATTATAGTATGGAAAAAAAGGTGGCGGTATACGCATTGCACATCAATGGACGGGGAAAATGCGCCCTCAACTCATTCTCCATGAGGGAAGCAGTAGTGGATGTCAGGGTACCGGGCCTTGAAGGACATGGCCTCTGCCTTGACCTTCTCGGTGGGATCGCCGTCGATGATGGCTCGCTTGTACAGCTCGGCGACCTCGTCCATCTCCTTCTCCTTCATGCCCCAGCGGGTGAGCTCCTGGACCCCCAGCCTGATGCCCGATGGGTTGTGGGTGGCGTCGTCGCTGGTGTCGTTGGGCAACGCCATCTTGTTGCATATGATGTTGCACTGGGCCATGAGGCGGGCCACCTTCTGACCCCCGCCGTGCTCCTTGACATCAACGATGACCTGGTGGCTCTCGGTGAAGCCGAGATTTGGACAGAGTGCCTTGAAACCCCGGCTGTACAGTGCCTTTCCGAACGCCTTTGCGTTTCTGACGATCTGGCGGGCGTGGTCCTCGCCGTACTCGTTCATCTCAAGGGCGGTTATAGCGAGGCTGGGGAACCTGTGGATGTGGGTGCTGCTCAGGGTCCCTGGGAAGACAGCTAGGTCAACCTTCTTCCAGTCCTTCTTGGACAGGCCCGAGCTGCCAATTATGATGCCCCCCTGAGGCCCCTGGAACGTCTTGTGTGTGCTTGACGTGATGATGTCAACGCCCTCGGCGAACGGGTCCTGGAATATGCCGCCGTAGACGAGGCCCATGACGTGGGCGGCGTCGTACACGAACTTGAGGTCGGGGCCTACCTGCTCCCTGATCTCCCTGATGGGCTCGGGGAAAAGGAACATTGATGCACCGAACATGACCAGCTTGGGGTTTGACGCCTTGATGATGTCCACGGTCCCCTCGACGTTGATGTTCATGGTCTCGGCGTCGAAGGACATGTCCACGTTCTTCAGGCCCCTTATGCCGGCGGGTCCCCACCTGGTGTGGCTGATGTGGGCCCCATTTGGTATTCCCAGGCTCACCAGGATGTCACCGGGCCGGGTCAGGGCGTTGTAGACTATGATGTTGGCGATGGCACCTGATATGGGTCTGACATCGACGTACGGGGTCTTGAAGTGGTCCCTGAAAAGCTGGTTGCAGCCCTCTTCTATCTCGTACGAGAGCTCGGTGCCCTCGTAGTGGCAGTCGGGGCCGATGTGCTCGTTGTACCTGCCTTCAAAGTCAGACGAGTACAGGCTCTCGGCGAGGGGGGACATCAGGCTCTCGCTGGCGATGAGGTTCAGACATTCCTCCCGCCTCCACTTGTTCTGCCTGTTCACGATATCAATAACCTTTTTCTGGTTCATGTGTAACACGCCTTAGTTGGATGATTTTACTCTCACAACCAATAAAAAGATGACGAGGGGCAGCCTAATTGACTGCAACAAAAAATATATTATACAGCCAGTTTCGACACACTCCGAATAAAACCCCTCCCAATAATTATAAGACCAGTACATGGAAGAAAAGCCATGAACCTCAAGATAACAGTAGGAGACCTCGTCTTTACCGCAGAGATGCACCCCGAGAAAGCCCCCGAGACATGCAGGATGCTCAAGGAGATAATGCCCATAAAGGGAAACATGATTCAGGCCAGGTGGAGCGGCGAGGCCGCGTGGCTTCAGATGGACCCTCACGGTGTCGAGGCCCCGCAGGAGAACGCTACCAGCTACCCCGGGCCCGGTCAACTCCTCTACTACCCAGGTGGGGTAAGCGAGAAGGAGATGCTCTTCCCGTACGGCTCCGCTATCTTCGCGAGCAAGTTCGGGCTACTCCCAGGGAACCACTTTGCCACCATAACCGGGGGCGACCTAGAGAAACTGGGGCTAAACGTACTATGGGAAGGCGCTCAAAGCATCACAGTCGAAGTGATGGGTGAATAAGTTAGCCGGATAACTCTTTTACACCCTAGCTATCAGCGCGCTGCTGTGGAGAGGGGGCTAATCCTACTACAGTTGGCGTTATCACAATATCTGTTATATTTTCAACTCTCTACGGCCCAAGTCTTCAAAGAATTTGAGCAAATACCCGTCAGGGTCTTGAACAAGAAATTGTTTATTCCCAACTTGATAATCCTCCTTCCTGTACCATTTCTCCTCAGGCTCCATGAAGAGCTCGATATTATTTCGACTCAACCTTTCAAGCAAGAAATCAATATTCTCTACAACTTTGATCTGGAAATTGATACCTCGTCCTAAAGGATGTTCAAATTCTCCTGTCTTCCATGTTCGGGTCTTGCCTATCTGGTCAATCATAATTTGGGCTTCTCCAAGAGACAGATATGCAAATCCTTCTTCCGTTCTCTGATATTCAATCGAAAAGCCAAGTATTTCTGTATAGAATTCGATTGACTTTTCAAAATCTGAGATTGACAACTCAGGAACGAGGCTATTTGATTTCATATGAACACGGGCATCCAAACAATCAGCGAAGTTTTAAGCGTTACATTCGTGCGTGTAAGCATGAAAAAATTGATTAGCCGCATCATCGTCCGAGTTTTGCACGAATCGTCGGGATGATCGCGCTAAGACAGGTAATACCGCCTAAAAGAAAGACTGGGATAAGTCCATAGGTTTCAACCAATGAAGAAGTAAAAATATTCACAAGGTTACCCGTAGATTGACTAAAATTAAGGAGGCTATTGGCAAGTCCACGATTCTCTGGAACTGAATTATTCGCCACTAATGTGCTGGTGAGAATACGGAAAGCCCCAAAGCTTACACCCACAATGAAAAGGATCAGCACCATAAACGTATAGTTGGTAGCAAAAGAGACGAGTAAGCCAGCCACCCCACCTAAAACGAGAACAAATACCAGAAATACTGAGATCGATGAGCCTGTAAGGATTGTAGCCAAGGAAAGACGGATTAGCATCACTCCCAAGTTTCTATATGTACTAAACGACGCGATCTGAGCATCAGATAGGCCCAGGTTTAATCGACCGTATATCGGGGCATAAGTTCTGAAAATGGAGTGATAAAAACTGTAAAGCAAAGCGACAACGAAAAGACCTTGAAAGCTCGTCTTACCAATCAACTGTTTTATTTGAGGCAAGAACTCGGTTTTCTCCTTCGCCTCGGTGGGGTTTGTCTCCTTAATTATTAAGGCCAGGTAGAACAAAGCCCCTAGTTCTGCTACTGCAGTTATTTGATATATGTTCCTCATTGTGACCTGAGGATTTAGCAACAGAAAAGCAGCCAGTGAGGGGCCAACTACCATACCTACGCTTGAAAAAAGGAAAAGAGTGCTGATGCCTTCTCGCTGTTCCTTTTCGTTTGAGATATCAGCGATCATGGAAAGTAAGATAGGAAAGTAGCTCCCCCCTGAGAACCCGCCGACTATTGCGGCTATGATGAGGTGTTGCGGGGTTCTCGCAAAGACGCGAATCAAGGTCCCGATAAACATTATCGCTCTTGGATAGAGGATCATTGGTTTTCGACCGTAGCGATCGGAAAGTATCCCGAACGGGATTAAGAGCAAAATTGCCATTGTGCTTCTTACTGTGCTTATCAGGTTGACTTGTAGGATTGACGCTCCGAGATCAAGTGCAAAGAGTATAGCTATGGAGTTGCTCATGGACCCGATGCTGACTGATATTAAGGGGATGCTGTAGAGCTTTAGAAATTCTGGCTTTCGGAGCGTGCTAAGCATAACAATATTACTACTAGTATTTTGTAAATTCTTTAAGTTATTGCTACATGTGCATCTTTTTTTTTCTTATTATCGAATATTTTATCCCCACTTTTTTCGCTGGACGCTTCTAAATTCCGATTGTTCTCTATGATCCCGGACTCTGTTCGATGCTCTTGGCTCATAGGCGGGGGTCATATTCCCCGTACCCCTTTTCGCCCACCACTTCCCCGTCCTCCATGATAACCCTTCCACGGACTGTACTCAGAATTGGGGCACCCTTGACCTTGTAACCATCATAAGGCGTCCAGCCGCAGGCCGTTATCTGGTCCTCGTTCCTGATGGTGACCTCCTTGTCCAAGTCCACTACGACAAGGTCCGCATCAGAGCCAACTCGTAGAGCCCCTTTCTTCGGGTAGAGCCCGAATATCCTGGCAGGGTTCTCAGATGTGACCGCCGCCAGCCTCTCAAGGCTCAGCCACCCCTCGTTGACGCCGTTAAGCATCAGAGAGAGGAACGGTTCGAGCCCGGGTATGCCGTTTGGAGCATCCAGGATGTCATCGACACCTGCCTCTTTCGCTTCCTTAGAGTGGGGGGAGTGGTCCGTCGCCACGGTATCAATCCATCCCTTGCCCAGCAGATCCCTGATCTTGAGGGTTGTTTCCTTCCTCCTCGCAGGGGGCGCGAACTTGACCCATGGGCCCTTCTCCTTCACGTCATCGGTTGTTAGGTAAAGGTACTGGGGACAGGTCTCAATGTTGACCTTTACGCCCCTGACCCTGGCCTCAGCTGCCCGGTAGACCGTGTCGGGGATGCTCGTATGGACGATTAAACCCCGGCAGCCCGTTTCCTCAAGGTACTGGATGATACGCCTGCCGCACTCGGCCTCGGCTATCCTCGGTCTCTCCTCCAGGTACGCCGGGAAATCCTTCCTCCCCTCCTCCTTCAACCGTTTGAAGTTGTCTCGTATTATCTGGTCGTTCTCCGCGTGTATCAGTGCCAGCCCGTTGACGCCGGCGATCTCTTTGAACCCGTTGATTATGTCCCCGTCAAATGTCTGGGGCCAGCCTGGTCCGGCGTTGGAGACGAAGAACTTGATACCGGTAGCGCCCTGGGTCCATTGATCTGAAAGACTCCCGGCGGGGTACCCGGATGCTACCGCGCCGTGCAGCGTATAGTCCACGAAGCAGTTGCCGGAGAAGCGTTGCCTCTTGGCTTTGTACTCCTCGCCGTTGAACGTCGTTTCGGGAGGCATGTCCAGCAGGGTCGTGAAGCCCCCTTTCGCCCCTGCCCGGGAGCTGGTCTCCGCCGTGTCAGGTGGGCTCGTGTGGTGGCAGTGCCCATCGATGGGACCAGGGAGGACCGGCTTCCCTTTTGCGTTGATTACCCTGTCGGCCTGCGGCAGGTGCGGGTCTCTAGTTATGCCCACGATTATGCCGCCATCGATGATGAGGCTGCCCTCTATGATGCCCCTTGGGGTGACAAGTTTAGCGTTTTTTACGACAAGGTCAACGGTCATGACTTAACGTGAACCAAAAGTGTTCAACGTTTAAGAAATATACGAACGGAAATCAAACGCCAGCTCTCAGTTATTTACCTCAACCAGCTGCATCTCGCATAGCTCCCTGTACAGGCTGTTGCGCTTTATCAGTTCCTCGTGGGTGCCCTCGTCAACGATGGCCCCTTCCTCAAGGAGTATGATCCTGTCCATATCACGTACCGTCGAGACCCGGTGTGTGACCAGTATCACCGTCCTGTTCATCATCTCCCTGCGGAGGGTCTCCTGTATCCTCGCCTCGGTGTAGGGGTCCACGCTGCTGGTGGCCTCGTCGAACACCAGTATCCGGGGATCCGCTATGATGGCCCTGGCAAGGCATACGAGCTGTCTCTGGCCGTAACTCAGGTTGGTGCCTCGCTCATGGAGGAGCGTGGTGTACCCGTCCCCAAGCTCCGTAATCGCGTCGTGGATTCCCACGTACTCGGCGATGCGCGCCATCTCCTCGTCTGATACTCCTGGGTTGCCGAATTTTAGGTTGTACTCGACGGTGCCGTTGAACAGGTAGGGCTCCTGGAGCACGATGGAGACCGACTTCCTCAGCGAGGAGAAGGACAGGTCACGCAGGTCGTGGCCGTCAACCAGGACCTGGCCCTCCACCGGGTCATAGAACCTACCCAGCAGGTTGATAATCGTTGATTTGCCCGAGCCAGTGGGCCCGAATATGGCGATCTTCTCACCCGGCCTGATCTTCAGGTTGATGTCCCTCAGCACGGGCTGGCCGGGGATGTAGCTGAAGTTGACATCCTTGAACTCGATCTCACCCCTCATCTCGTCTATGTGGACGGGGTTCTCGCTCGCCTTGACCTCCGGCTCCTCGTCCAGTATGACGAAAATCCTCTCGGCCCCGGCTAACCCGCTCTGTATCTCGCCGTATAGCATGGCGAGATTCTGGATCGGCGTGAAGAAGCTCTCGGAGTAGTTGCTGAACGCAACCAGCTGACCGATGGTGCGGGTCGCACCTAGCACCTTCATGCCACCGAGGTACCATATAGCGGCGGTCATTATGCTGCCGAGAACCGTTGCCACGCTGCTGTACGCTACGGAGACGGTCTCGGCCCTGATCT
>CAYLJH010000034.1:0-2123 GCA_964383685.1 uncultured Candidatus Bathyarchaeia archaeon
ACTGGAATTTCTTTCGTGTCCTGCCTTCCCTTGATCAACCTGCACACCTCAAGCCCGCTCAGGCCAGGCATCATCAGGTCCAGTATGATCAAGTCAGGCTTCAGAGTGGTAGCCTTGATGAGCCCCTCCTCACCGCTTGAGGCCTTGAAAACCTCGAATCCGTTAGCTGTGAGGACACGGTGCACTAGCGCCTGAATGTCAGCCTCGTCTTCCACGATGAGAATTTTATTCATGTATTCGTTAATCATAAATCAATATTTAACTAATAGTATTGACTTTATTGAAAAAGCTCGATATAGTACCCATTTTATGATTACATACAGTGGAATGGAATTTCATCATCATCTATTTCCATCACGAAAAGAACGACAAGCGACCTCGTCGCCCGAATTGAATATTTATGGCGAGCCCGGGGGGATTCGAACCCTCGTTCTCCGAATTAGAAGTCCGGTGCCTTATCCATGCTTGGCCACGGGCTCTCCGCAGTGGTTAATCAGCATGATCAATTTAAGAGTTTCATGGGGTGCTTAGGTCTCTGTAAAAATGGGTTGTGAGGGAGATTACTCTCTCTTCTTGAAGATAGTGTAGCCGCACTTTCCACAGGCGTACCTGTCCTTGTGGTCGGCCATGAAGTAGCCGCGTCCGCACCTGTTGCAGAATGGGCGCTTCCTCTCAATCTTGCCGTCCTTGATCTCGTAGTGCTTGCCAATTGTATCTGACATTATTATTCCTCCACTGGCTCCTCGGCCGGCGCTTCCTCTGCCTTCGGCTCAGGTTCTGGCTCAGCCTTTGGCTCAGGTTCTGGCGCTGGTTGGGCAGCCTTCTGGTTCCTCTCGATGATGTATTTGGGCTCAACGATCAGGGCCTGCGCGGGGTCATCGTAGATGTGAGCCTTGCCCACTGATGTGTGGGTGCCGCTCAGGGTCAATATCTCCCGTACATAGACCTGGTTGAGCTCAACTCGCAGAGCCACTGCCAGATCAATCCTCACCGCGCTTCTCGTCGGTGTAACGGCCTGCTCGACCTTGAACTCCACTTCCTGCCTGTTGAACAGGGGGTTCTTCTTAACTGATGTTAAATCTAGATTCATTGTCTTTTCCTCTTTATTCGTAAAAGTCCACGGTCAACCTTCTCCGTCTCCTCTGTCAGGGCCTTTCGGCCCGGCCTTCACCGGTTGCCCTTGGGCAATTTCTAGAGCCGGTTGGCGTATGCCATGCTGAGGAATGACCAATGATCCTCTTATCAGCAACAAACAACCCTGAGCCTATTTTTAAGGGTATCCGAGTGGCTACGGGGCTTCCTGCATTGATGCCATGAAATCCCTTGCCCAGACCTTGTTGTCATCGGTTAGGGTAATTACAACCATCCCTTCCCGGGGCTGGCCGTACACAATCACTGACCCTTCGGGAAGGTACGCCATCAATGGCAGCACGAGGAGATCCTCCTCACCGTCCGCAACGAGCCTGAAACCGTTGTGGTGCTCAAGCGCCCCAAACAAGGCCCTCTGTGACTCGGCGGTTATTGTCCCCGGCGGGTTGTCCACGGACTCGTGGTCGCATTTGAACTCGATTGGGTCAACATCCCGCCTCATGATCTTGTGGTCAACCACCGCTATCTCGGGGTGTATCCCGGCGTCAAGGATGTTTGATGTAACATAATCGCCCACTGTAGCAAAGTACGGTGGCTTTTTTGCCTCAAGGAATTTCTTAAGGCGGTTGACATTTTCGGATATATCTGCGGTCCAAAGCTCACCCAGCGGATCCTTTAGCTCCATCCGCTTTTCTTTTTGAAGAATAAGGTCTCTAAACTCAAGAGTCCGCGTAGGCCTCGCCTCTACCTGATCTTCAGGGCGTAATTGCCCTGCTCTTTTGTATCCAGTTTCTCGGCAAGGATGCTGTTCTCTGGGTCAAGTACCACCAGGAGCCCACTGTAGTCGTCGCTGAACTCGGTGTTCTTACACACAGGACAGACGGGGATATCGTTTATGTTCTTGCAGTGCCTACATGCCCTCATTCGGCTTCCGCCTCCGGCTTCTTTCCACCGGTAAGATCATCGTTGATCCAGTTCATCTTGCCAAGCATGGGCTGCCTCGCCGTGACCCCGATCTTGCCGCTGCTGCGTCC
>CAYLJH010000034.1:2133-13939 GCA_964383685.1 uncultured Candidatus Bathyarchaeia archaeon
CCTCTGCTGATTGTCCTGCCGCTCTCCTTACCCAGGAGCACGCCCTGACGCTCATCGTAGCTGATGAAGTCGTCCATGAGCTGGCTTACGTGTAGCAGTGCGTCCACTGGCCCGATCCTGAGGAACGTACCAAAGTCCGCGACCTCAACCACCTCTCCCTCAATGACTTCTTGGAGCTGCGGGTAGAACGCTAGTATATCGAATGATACCGGGTGGTGGGTTCCACCGTCCCCCGGGATAATCCTGCCGTATGGGTTAACCTCTAGGTGAATGACGCTGATGATATAGCCAAGTTCCTCATCCACCAGTCCCTCATACTTGCTGCGAAGCTCTGAGTAGGCTGCTTCATGAAGTGGTTCACCGAACTTTCTCGGGTCTATGCGTATTGTATCCTTTAGTGTTATGAGGTTAAACATGGCTTCGCCTCAGCTATACAGATTGGATTGATAAAAACATTATTGATTTTATCATATCTCTATGAGCACCTCGAAACTGTACTTGCTGATTATGTTTCCGAGGTACTCTCTCCATTCATCGCCTACCGTGACCAGTACATAGATGCCCGCGATATCCGCGCGCTGGTTCCTCACCAGGTCAACGAGGGCCTGAACCGTCTCCCCGCTCCTCACGACATCGTCGATGATGAGGATGCTGTCCTTCTTCCTGATACTGGTCTTGGGGACGTACAGTGTCTTCCTCGTGGCGCTTCCACGGGGGATAAACGTCTCCTCAATGAACTCGTTGATGCCGACCTCCTTGTTGTCCTTGGCGATGATGAGGTCAATGTCCAATAGATTTGCGACAAGCGTGGAGACTGGGATGCCGTCCACGGCTGCCGTCAAAATCTTCGTGACCCGCCTGCCAGCGAACTTTTCCATGGCGTAATTGCTCATAATCTTGAGCCATGTGATCTCGCTGACCAAAGGTGTGTTATCAAAATAGCCATCCTCGTCGAACATGATGCGTTTCTTGAGGGCGTCCTTGATGTTTGTGATCTCAGTGAGTAACTCGTATAGTCCTTGTGCTCGTTGATAACTGGGGAGTACATGCCCGCGCATATAGCGGCTTAGAATCGGTGGACTCAAGCCTAGCATATCGCTGAGCTCTTGGTAGGTGTGTGTCTCACTTGCTACCTTTAGCAAGTCTGTGATCATCATGCGGTACTTTAATTCCCTAACTCTTGTCTCAGCCATTTCTTCCCCTTCCCTTGAACGTGGCGGGCCTGAAGGGATTCGAACCCTTGGCCAACGGCTTTCTTTGACCGTCGTGGTCTTAAAAGGCCGATGCTCTAGCCTTGCTGAGCTACAGGCCCATTCTTTCAAGACTCTTACCCATTTATATCAACAAGCTATTTAACTGTTGTTCGTATTGCATCGTTTGTTTAATATATGTACGAATAACGCAAAAAAGAGGCTTAATTGGGGCAAAAAGGGACACATTCGAAGCTTTTCATGCAAGCGTTTAGAATAAAATGAGCGAGGTAAAAAGGGGTTACACGGCCCCTAGTTTAACCAAAACAGGCTCATGTGATGAGCGTTACAATCCTAAGTTTTATTAAAAGGAGGGGCATCAATCGTGTTACCGAGCGACTATGGTCTAATGGTATGATCTCAGCTTCCCAAGCTGATGACCCGGGTTCGATTCCCGGTAGTCGCACCAAACATTTCTCGGAAGATATATAATTGGATATAGACGATTCTGGTGCTTTGCATTGATTTGCGCGATGGGAGGAAGATACTGGAGAACCTCGACTCCAAGTACTTCCAGCACCCGCTGGACATGGCGGCCACCAACAACCTGGCCAAGGCGGGGGACACTGACCCAGAGAGGCTTGAGGAGACAGCTGAGAGGAACAGGCTGATCGCCGAGAACAAGACGCTTTGCCCCGACTGCGGAGGGAAGCTCACGTGGATCGAGGAGTACAACCGCTGGTACTGTTATAGCTGTGAGAAATACCCCTAGTTTTCCCCATGTTTTATTAATTTCAATTCACCAGAGAGTTTGAGATCACTATGCCATTCTGTAGTAACTGTGGTTCACAGGTAACCGAGGGACACAAGTTCTGCAACAATTGCGGAAACCCCTTGCAGCCATCAGCGACACGACCACAGCAACAAAACGCCGCGCCACCGCAACCCCAGCAACCAGCGCAGCCAACTTACCAGCCACAACAAGCACCTCAAGGTGAGCGAGTCACTGGCATGATAGAACAATGCAAGTACGGCTTCCCCGTGAACACGTTCACCCTGTTCATGACGGACAGGAGAATTATTGTTGCCAAGACTGGGGGACTCGGGGCGAACTTTGCCTCGGCTGGCGTGGCGAGCGCCGGGATCGTCGGGGGGCTCATCGGGGCCGGCCTCGATGCTCGTTCATCAGGCGGGATGTCAAAGAAGACGGCAGAATATTACTCCATGACGCCGGACATGATGCTAGCAAAGGACAAGAAGAACTTTGAGATCCATTACGCCAGCGTCCAGAGCGTGGAGATGAAGCAGCCAGGGTTCATGGGCCAGGGAGAGATAAAGTTCAAGACAACTGGAAAGGACAAGAGGTTCATCTTAACCGTGTCAAAGGATATCTTCAGTCCCTACATCGAGATACTCCAGCAGGCGCTCCCAGGCAGGATCTTCCTGAAGTAATCTCATCCACTATTTTCTATTTCAAAAACATTATCTAAAAGAAATAAGAACCCCATTTTTATTACGCTAGCGATATGTTTTAATTCTAGGTGATGAACTCAATATCCATGCAATACTGTAGAAAATGCGGAAAAGAGCAAGAGGACGACGCGAGGTACTGCGCCCAGTGCGGAACCGGAATCAGGGGCACACAGTGGGAGGACATCAACGTCAGGGCAGACAACCTTCTGTCAAAGGTCAAGGAGCTCATCAAGGAAGGAAACGTTACAAGGATCATCGTACTCAACGAGCAGGAGAAGCAGTTGTTTGAGATCCCCATCACACTCGCCGCCGTGGGTACGCTGATCGCGCCCCAGCTAGCGGCACTCGGCGTCATCGCGGCACTCGTGACTCGACCCATCATCAGGATCGAGAAACGAGTTCCCGTCGAAGAGGAGTAACACCCGTCATCCATTTATTTCCCCCAACCATACCTATTTTATGCCAATTCAGATTATCCCGCTGATAGGGATGCCCATCATTGAGCCAGGGGACGATCTGGTCAAACTTACGCTTGACTCGCTTGAGTCAATGGAAATGAGTCCCGAGGACAAGGACGTCTACGTGTACAGCCATGTCATTGTCTCCAGGTCAGAGGGAAAGCTGGTTGATCTGAACGACATCGAGCCAAGTAAGGCGGCACTTAATTTCGCGGAGTTCACGGGCAAGGACCCAAAGATCGTTGAAGTGGTTCTTAGTGAGTCAAGGGCCATCAGGAGAATGGCCCCTGGAGTCATAATAGCCGAGACCAAACACGGGTTCGTCTGCGCAAACGCGGGAATTGACAAGTCAAACGTTCCCGGCGAGACCATTGTTGCCCCGCTACCTGATGACCCTGATCTGTCAGCGGCAATCATCAGGAGGAAAATAAAAGAGCTAAGCGGCTGCGATGTCGGGGTCATTATCTGTGACACACACGGTCGCGCCCACAGAGACGGCGAGATCAACGTAACTATAGGTGCGTCCGGTTTCGAGGTTATCAAGGATAGACGGGGAGAGACAGACCTATTCGGGTATGAATTGAAGGTCAAGAGAACCGCGGTTGCAGATGAGCTGGCTTCCGCCGCTGAACTGGTCATTGGTCAAAGTGATGAGGCGATCCCTGCCGCGTTGATCAGGGGATACGATATCGAGTTTTCCGATGAGAGCAATGCAATCCAGCTGATCAGGCCCAGGGAGAAGGACCTTTTCATCTAAGCCGCATTTTAAGCCTAATAATATTGCACGTTTACTAATATGACAACGTTTTCCCGTTAAAAGGCGTTGAAATGATCCCATCAAGATTTCCATTGTCCCAAGTCAATGTGACATTATTAACATATTTGAGTTAAAAAATGGGCTAAAAAGGGACATCACAAGCCGTCCATTGACCAAAACGGGAAACTCAGATTGTATATACTGTCCTTACGTATGATAGTTTGCCCGAGTGGGAGCGGAAGACCGCCGAAGAAGCGAATGGCGGAAAGCTCGCAGAATCAAGGGGATGGGCTTCAAAGACCATGGCTTTGGCTATGGAAACTTCGTCCCTCTGGTGAGAACACTTGGGCAACTTACGTTTTGGGAAAATCAAAATCAGGTTTCTTTTGTTCATGTCTGATTTTTTTTTCTAATTTAATGCCCAAGTATACTGAAAAAGAGCACTATTGAATCTATATAGTATATCCCTAAATAACTGGTTTCTATAGAGTATACAGTCAGAAAAGACTGTACAAAGAGGTAAAGATAAAACAATGTGGTCTACGATAGGAGCGATCCTAGTAGTTTTGGCGACGTTCGTCCTTCCAGCGTTCTACGTGGTCTCCCAGTGGGAGAAAGCAGCGATAGTGAGGTTCGGTAGCATCGAGAAGATCATGGGAACCGGCCTACACTTTAGGATACCATTAATAGACTCTGTTATGCGCGTTGATATCAGGACACAGACCGTCGACTTGATGGGGCAGCAGGCCATCACAAGAGACAATATCAGCGTCATTATCGACGCCGTCGTCTTCATGCGGATCGAGGACCCAATGAAGCTCATACTCAACATCCAGGACTACAGGGTAGCTGTTAGCAAGTACGCCCAGACGGCCATACGTAACATCATCGGAACTTACAACCTTGACGACCTTCTTTCGAGCCGGGAGGAAGTTGCAGGGAGGCTCAAGGAGGAGATCGATCTTCTGGTCAAGGACTGGGGTATCGATATCACCCGCGCTGGTCTACAGGACATCAGCCTGCCCGCGGACATGAAGCGAGCTTTCGCAGTCCAGGCAGAGGCCGAGCGTGAGTCAAGGGCAATCCAGATCAAGGCCAACGCCGAGCTTGAGGCAAGTCACAAGCTCAAGGCAGCGGCCCTGAACATGGGCGACCCCAACGCAATGCAGCTGCGTGTGCTGAGCACCCTGAACGACATCAGCAAGGATCAGAGCAACACCATCATACTGGCGCTGCCCCTTGAAACACTGGGTTCGATTGGAGTGCAGGGCGCCGCAGCTCTGGCGGCCATCAAGAAAAAGGAGTAACCTAAAACGCGAGGTTAGGCAGCCAGGCCAGTATGGACAGGGCACCTAGCCCTACGCATATTTTCCAGAAACTCACCTTTCTAGCTAAAGCCAGCAGCCTTCCGATTGTCAAGTAGCCTACCACTGCGGCAATCAATGCCGCGAGTCCTGAGTACGCATCGGGCTGGAAGCCCTTGACAAGCATCAGACCAAGGGCTGCCGCGAAGCTGACTGGGATGCTCATGAGGAAGCTGACCCTGAACGCCTCCTCGCCATCAAAGTTCTTGAAGAGCATGATCGACGTGGTAATCCCGGACCTTGATAGCCCTGGTATTATTGCAAGTCCCTGCGCTACGCCTAGTACTATTGTAAGGGGCCAAGACAGCTCGGAGCCCTCATTTGTTGATTTCGATGCCTGTCTCTGGAGCAAACCCGTGACTATCAACGCAACACCTGTCAGTGCAAGTAGAGCCTCACCGAGTGAAGCCGAGATGTTGAGGAACATGAAGATGGGGAATCCAACCAGGCCCGTTAACCCCGTCATTACAAACAGCCTGTAGAACATGTCCCTGTCCTCGGGGGTTTTCATCAACAGGATGTTCTGTACGGGCTCCCTGAAGTATATCAGCGCGGCCAGACCAGTTCCGAGGTGCAGGAATATGGAGGTGTTCAGGGTCTCCTCAACGCCGTACCCGAACAGCTGGGTCAGGAGAATGACCATGTTGCCCTCGCTGGACACAGGAAGCCACTCAAGCAGCCCCTGTAAAAGCCCCGAAACGATTGAGGCGATAAACGAGTCCACACAATTAATGAAGGGGTCTACGATAAAACCAGTGCGCCCAAACCGTTAATAGACATCGTTCATCCAGAATGAGCCATGCCCATCGACAAGAAAGCCATCAAGGCGGAAATGAACCAGCTCATATCGGCGAGAGACTTCAACGGGATGTTAGAGAAAGCGGGAAATATCCTTGACGATCATCCGTCGAGTTACCTGGGGAGATGGTGGATGGCTAGAACCCTCACGTTCATGGGCAGGACTAACGAGGCCCTTGACTGGCTAATGATGGGCATGAGGAAAGCTGAATCAGATGAGGAGGAATCCAAAATCGCGTCGAGCATGGCCAACGTCTATAATGTGCAGAGTCAGTGGGAGGACTCGCTGAACTATTCTGCCATTGCACTGGAGCTTGACCCGAGGAACGTTGTCGGTGTAATAGCACGCAGCATCGCGCTATCAGCGACGGGTAAAAGGGATGAGGCTTCAAGACTCCTTGACTCAAACAAAAAGCTCTACGTCGATGATTACCAGAAGGCGTGCGTTGCAGCAGTCAAGAGGAAAAAGGCGAAGATGCTTGAGCATCTCAGGAAGGCCGTCGAGGGGAACCCCCACAGCAAGGTCACGGTACAATATGACCCTGATTTCGCCCCCTACCGGAAGGACGCCGAGTTCAGGGCGATAACAGCCTAGACAACTTTATCAGCGGAATCGCCGCGATATTATTGAATCCACTTGAAAATTCTAGTCCTCTACGGCTCAAAGCCAAGCAAGAACAGCGTTGAATTAATCGAGGCAGCCCAGAACCAGGGCCACAAAGTGTACAGTGGCCCCACTGGCGACATCTCAAGCATGATCAGCAACGACGGAAGCAAGTTCTTGCTAGGTAAGAAGGACATATCGGACATTGACCTGTGCCTGCTTAGAAGCTTCGGGCCTGGAAGCACAGAGCAGTCAACCCGTCGCATCAGCCTGCTGGAGCACATGGAGGTAGCGGGTATCAAGGTCGTCAACAGTACCTACCCGTTCAGGAGGAGCAGGGACAAGTACGCGACACAATACGTGCTCCACGCGGCTGGCATCCCAATCCCCCAGACCTTCACAACAGAGAGCCTGGCGAGAGCATATCAGATCACCAACGAGATGGGCCAGACCATCTACAAGCCCATCCTGGGAAGCATGGGCAGGGGCAGTATGAAGTTCGACGACGCTGACCTGGCTTACAACGCTTACAGGATGCTTGACAGGCTGCACCACCCATTGATACTGCAGAAGTTCGTCCAGACTCCAGGCAGGGATATCAGGGTCTTCATCGTGGGCGACGAGGTCGTCGGGGCTGTCTACAAGTACCTCCCGGAGGGCGAGTGGAAGAGCAATGTGGCCCAGGGGGGGAAGATGGTTGAGGAGGAGATGAGCGACGAGATCATAGAGATGGCGTTCAAGGCAACCAAGGCCATGGGTCTGGATTACTCGGGCGTGGACATCCTTGAATCACCGGAGGGGCCGATAGTCCTTGAGGTGAACGCCTCCCCAGGATGGCAGGGGCTAAAAAAAGCCACTGGGAAGGATGTGGCGGAGATTATCGTCAGGCACGGGGTTGAGCAGGTTGAGTGACGAGCTTTCAAAGATACCCATCAAGATCACAGTGATTGACAAGGGAGAGGCCACGGGATTCCTAAATAGACTGACTGCGCCACTGACGGTTGGGGCGATCTCCCAGAGGCTCCCCATCAACAGCAGGACGAGCCCAGCCATGGGACACGTATCAATCCTGATTGATATCCAGAGAGGGGTTGAGAAGCCGGTAACTCAAGTAAAGGCAGGTACAATCGCGTACTGGCCAAGGAGTGACGCTGTAACCATCTACCCAAAGGACACCAAGACATACGGGCCGGTGAACAGGATAGGTGAGATCGAGGAAAACTTGGAGCTTTTTAATAGGCTCAGAAGCGGTTCAAGGGTAATAATAGAGAAAATCTAGGACTCGCCAGCCATCTTGTAGACTTTTAGGTTCGTGCTTCGAGTGACGAACTCGATGACGCCCTTTGACTCAAGGTCAAGGAGCATTCTCTTCGCCACGCTGACTTTAAGATTGAACCTAATCGCTACTGCGGTTGCTGTGATGGCCTTCATCCCTCTGATGGCCCCCAGAGTCTCTTTGCTTGCGAGATCGGGGATATCGACACCGCCGACAATCTTCTCTCTACGTCCTGTATTTTGAGTGGACATTATTGTTCATCCACCAAGTCATGGGTGTGAATTAAAAACCCTGCGGCTATAGGTACTTTTGTATCTCTTTGACGCTGAGTGACCTGAATTTTTTGGACTCTTTGGTAACGACCGCGATGTTCATTCCATCAGCGGACAGGTCATTCTCCGATGCCTCCTTCAGAGCCTGTACAGATAGGGCCATTGCTTCATCAAGGGTAATCTCCTGACGGTACTCCTCCTTGAGTACTTTCAACGCCTTCTCGCTGTTCCGCCCAACGGCCGTGGCCCTGTATCCTCGGTAGCTCCCGCTTGGGTCCGTCCCGATCAGGCTGACACGGTGATCATCGACGCCACCGAAAAGCAGACTAACGCCAAATGGCCTCACGCCTGCGTTCTGGGTGTACCTCTGGAGCAAGTCGCCAACCGCGCTGGCTAGGTCCTCGATATCAGCTGGCTCATCGTATGTCATCTTGTTGCTCTGACAGAAGAGCCTAGACTGCTTGATCAGCACACGGGCATCCGGACTGAGACCCGCTATCGCCACGCCGACGTGGTCGTCGATCCTGAATATCTTCTTGCTACTTGTAGGTGCCGCCAGCTTGCTCAGCTGCGGCTCAAGGACCGCGAGGACTACTCCCTCGGCGCTCTTGATTCCTACTATTGGGCTGCCCCTCTTGACAAGCTCAAGGGCGTACTCGACCTGGTAGATTCTTCCCTCAGGGGAGAAGATTGTGATTGCTCCATCGTATTCTCTTCCGCGTGACATAGTTGATCAGCCCGAAATATCTTGAATAGGGAATGTACCCCCGTTTTTAAAGGTAGCCAATGATGTTTTTGGTGGTACCTGAAGCAGGATACTGGTAAATATTGGCTTGACTAGGATGGGAAAACTAGTTCATTGTTTGATGAACATTATTTATGCGTATATTAACATGGTCTCCTTATGACCAAGATAGAGTTACCCGAAAATCGCAGGCTCCAGGTCGGGCCCACAGGCAGCATAGTACTGGTTTCATGCGGGGAGGGAGATGAGGCAAACATCATCACGGTGGGGATGTATATGCCGATAAGCATCAGGCCGCCACTGGTTTGCATAGGGATAGCGCCCCAAAGGTACAGCCACCAGCTGATCAAGAAGACGGGTGAGTTTGTGGTGAACTCGCCCTCCATTTCCATTGAAAAGGAGATGCATTACTGTGGCGTGAACTCAGCCCGCAAGGTAAACAAGTGGGAGGAAACAGGGCTTACCCAATTACCCTCGTTGAAGGTCAAGACTCCCCGGATAAAGGAGTGTTTTGGACACCTGGAATGTAAGGTAGTAAACTCTTACACGGTGGGAGACCACACGTTGTTCATCGGAGAAGTCGTGGCCACATCTGCAGACGCGGAGGTAATGAACGGGGACGTGCTGGACCCCATGAAGGCAAGGCCAATCGTCCAGAAGAACCATGTCTACTTCACAGTGACGGATCAGAAATGATCTAGATGATCAGCTCTATCGCCTTTTCACGGCCATACCGCTCGTAGGGCTTTGTCAGGTGTCGGTGGGCTCCCTTGTCAGGGAGGTATATCCCTGGTATGATGTCCCGCTCCTGCTCGACTTCATCCTCGACCAGCTCATCCCCTCTATAGCCACATTTCTTGCACCTGAGCCCCTGGCCCTTGCCCATGGACCCCGTTGAGCCCCCGCACTCCGGACACTTGGGCTTGATTAAAGTGAGAAGGGAAGCCGTTTCGTGGAGCGCCAGCTTCTCGATATTAAGGGTCAGCTTCTCCTCGTGGATGCTTACGCCAGAGTAGACAGTCACAACATCCCCAGGGATCAGCTTGCGGACAAAGGACCTGAACGAACCTGTGGGCTCAAAGGCGGCGCAGTCCAACACCCCAGTCTCGTCCCTGAGCCTGAAGAACACGTGACCTCCCTCGATGGTAACAGGTACCGAGTCCACCTTCCCCTCAACAACGGCGGGGTTATACGGCTCCAGCCCTGAGATGGGCACCGGTGCCCCGTAATGCAGGTCTGTGCCCTGGTTTGAGCGGCAGATCATCCACCGCTCCACGGGTTCAAGTGGCTTGATCATCTTCATGGCATCGTAAACGGCTTCAGGTGTCTCCCCCCTCACCCCGTAGAGCACCGGGTCTGGCCCCCTGGGCGTGATGAGTGGCTTCCCCTTCTCGTCCAGGTTGTTGAAGGTGCAATCTGAGAGCGCCGCGTCCATCGCCACAATCGAGTCATCATCCATCCTGCGAGGGGTCCCCCAGTTTTCCGGTGTACGGTAGGTGAGAAGCTCGTAGGTCAGATCCCCCTCAAGGGTGCCACCGATGGCCGCCAGTGCCCCGATGATCCCCCTTCCGTTCTTGTACTCCAGGTAATCCATCTCATGTTTCTCGATGAGGTCCATCGCCAGATTCTTCTCGACCAGCGACCTGACCACGGTATCAGAGTAAGCCTTGACATCGTCCGGCACCTCGCCCTTCAGGAAAACGACTCCGGGGTTGGTGTTGTCGCATGAGAACTCGCCGTACTCGTCCACCAGCTCCTTGACAGCGGCGCGCACAGCACTGTAAAGGGATTCATCAATCTCCAGCCGCAGGCATACCGAGGCGTTCCCCCTGGTCTTCCACGGAGTGTTCGGGTTCAGCCTGAGAAGCGTTGGGTAGCCGTTGAACTCCGCCCCTAGGCCCAGTAGACGCTCCACCAGGACGGCGGCAACATACGTCGTGCACCCCCCCTCAGGGCTATCCGTGTCGTCGAGGCCGATGTGAAGCATCAATTCTTCTGGTTGTTATCAGCAAAAGGAATAAAGATTTTGAAAAAGAGGGGGTTAGACCACGATCATTGTGAGCGTGGACCGAACCTTGTCGAGGCGGCGGATCTTCCAGCTGATGATGTCCTTGAGTTCCTGCATCGTCTCGGTGGATATGCGTGCGATTATGTCATAAACGCCGTAGACCATGTGCGCCTCTTTGACCTCCTCGATCTCTTTCAGTCCCTTGAGAACTTCGCTCTCTGATCCTATCTCCGCATTGATTAATACGAAAGCTGTTGCCAAAACTTGCACCCAATATTGATCAAATGTGACGGGATTTAAGCGTTATCAGAGTAGGTATAATAAATACCACTAAGTATGTGAAGCCCATGCCCAAACTGACCATAAACGGCAGAAAATTCAGCCCGACACTGATCCTCTTCGATGTGGATGGCACCTTGGTCGATGACAGCCACAGGTACAGCAACCTAGGGAAGGCCAGATACATATCATTCAAGAAGCACGCATCCTTGAACGCGGCGGAGAAATGGGCTGAGCTGGCAGGCGTGAACCCAGCGGACTGGACCATCGACCCCACAGGCCCTATCAGCAAAGCGCCGAGGAGAGATGACTTGGCAATCGCGGGAGGGGCGCTCTACCTTGACGGGCATAACTGGTACGACGCGAGGGAGCTGGCCGAGAGGATATACGAGGCGGCAGACGAGATACAGGCGGCCACGTTCAAGCCCGTGATCTATGAGGGGGTCGAGGCAAAGCTGCGGCAGCTGCATGACGCGGGTTTCAAGCTGGGCATTGCCACCAACGGCGTCACCAGCATCACTGAAACCATGCTTGACGGGTTAGGGATAGAAGCCCTTTTCTCTGTAATTGTGGGCGCGGATA
>CAYLJH010000035.1:0-9492 GCA_964383685.1 uncultured Candidatus Bathyarchaeia archaeon
AAGTCACTGGACCCTAAATCCGTCGAAGCCTAGGTAAATTCAAATCCTTGTTTGGTTAAGGTTTCCTTGGTTTTATGCCATCACACAGAGTTAAGGTAACAGTTCTCAAGCGCGTTGACCCGGAGTACATCTTCGACGGAGATGTACCAATTCAACCCGGAAAGGACACACCATACGAGATCTGCCACCACGAGGAAGGCAAGGAATGGATCGTAGAGAAGGACGGCGCTATGCCAGAAGGATTCTGCAGCTGGGCGTGGAGGGACCTGTACAAGGACCTTGCGGTGCTCAGGCAGGGAGCGTTCTTCGACGGCTGGGTCAAGCCACCACTGATGTACACGGCCTGTACCGACGGGGTGCGGCCTGTGAGCTTTAAGCTTGAGACGCTGTACGAAGAATAAATTATGCCTCATGGGAGGCCCTATTTTTTTCTAGATTTTCTCTAGACGGTACACCGGCTGAACGCCGGCGTCCTTGAATAAGACGCCTACTGGGCAGGTTTTACTTGTTATTTCTAGACATTTTTCCAGTGCTTTCTGACTCGCGTCAGAGCTTACCGGGGTGTGGAATTCGAGTGATTCAATTGTTTTTGCTCCCTTGGGTTTGTCGGCGATGACGTTCACCGAGAGGCTGTCGAAGGTGATACGTCGTTTCTCTGCTATTATTTTGAATATTGTCGCGATACAGCCTGCATAGCTCATCACTGATAGTTCTAGGGCAGTTGGCCCTGTGTCGTCGCCGCTAGGCAGGTCTAGTACTGTGCTGTGGCCTCTTCCGTCGTCTACGAGTATTTTTGAGTTTTCAACCCATGTTGCTCGGGACCGCATTACACCCATTAGGCTTCGCGACTACCCATGAATCGTTATTCTTAAACCTTGGTATATAGTGGGAGAGAAAGTAAATAGAAAAAAGCTGGTTTCTTTGGTCTAAATTGTTAATAACTAATCGCTCGTGATATACTAGCTGTTGGCGCGAAATATGTGTGAGGACAGCAAACTGTTAGATATTTTCTCTAACTTCAAGGGAGAAAAGGAGGAACTGATACCAGTCCTGCAAGCAGTACAGGATGAGTTTGGGTACCTGCCAAACGATACGATGGCAAAGATAGCCAAATTCACTGGAGCCTCTGAGAGCAACGTGTTCGGCGTTGCATCATTCTACGCCCAGTTCAGGTTAACGCCAACAGGAAAGAACAAGATCAACGTGTGCAGGGGAACCGCCTGCCACGTCAGGGGGGCACCCCAGATACTGGAGGAGGTTGAGCGCCACCTAGGAATCAAGGAAGGGGAGAGCACACCAGACATGGAATACTCACTGGAAACAGTGGCGTGCATCGGCTGCTGCGCACTGGCCCCGGTAATCACAATCAACGACGAGGTATTCGGCAAGCTGAGCCTCAAGGACGTGGCGAAGGTACTGCCAAAAATGGAGGCAGCCCAATGAAGACTCTGTTCGTATGTCAGGGAACAGGCTGCGTTTCATCGAAGTCACCCGAAATACAGGCAGCACTAGAGAACCTGATCGGGGAAGCGAACCTTAAGGACATCAAGGTCAAGCTCACTGGGTGCCACGGGTTCTGCCAGCAGGGACCCATCATAATAGTTGAACCGGAGGGCATATTCTACGGTTTGGTTGGGGTGGACGATGTCCCCGAGATCGTGGAATCACACCTAATCAACGGCAAACAGGTTGAGCGGCTCTTCTATAAGGAACCCGTGACGGGGAAAGCCATACCCAAGTACGAGGACATCCCGTTCTACTCAAAACAGGAAAGAATAGTGCTCAAAAACTGCGGTACCATCAACTCGGAGGACATCGAGGACTACATCGAGGTTGACGGCTACAGGGCGATGGAAAAAGCCCTCAAAGGGATGACCCCGGACGAGGTCATTGAAGAGGTAAAAGACTCTGGGCTCAGAGGTAGAGGAGGAGCGGGTTTCCCCACTGGGCTAAAATGGCAGTTCTGTAAGGACGCCAAGGGTGACCAGAAGTATCTCATCTGTAACGCGGACGAGGGCGACCCTGGGGCGTTCATGGACAGGTCCATACTGGAGGCTACCCCACACTCGGTCATCGAGGGCATGGTGATCGCAGGATATGCGTTCGGAGCCACAAAGGGGTACATCTACGTCAGGGCGGAGTACCCCCTAGCAATAAAGAGGTTGAGGATAGCCATCGACCAGGCAAGGGAGAGGGGCTACCTCGGCGAGAACATCTTGGACTCGGGTCATGACTTTGACCTGATACTATTCGAGGGGGCAGGCGCTTTCGTATGCGGCGAGGAGACAGCTCTAATGGCTTCCATCGAGGGAAGACGTGGGATGCCAAGACCCAGACCACCCTACCCTGCTGTGTCAGGGCTGTTCGGCAAGCCGACCACCATAAACAACGTCAAATCACTGTCACTTATCTCACCAATCATACTCAACGGCGCGGAATGGTTCGCAAGCATCGGCACCGAGAAGAGCAAGGGAACCGCGGTGTTCGCCTTGACTGGTAATATCGCCAACAGCGGTTTAATCGAGGTGCCTATGGGCACGACCCTACGTGAGATTATCTACGGCATCGGTGGTGGGATACTGGATGGTAAGCAATTCAAGGCGGTCCAGAGCGGCGGGCCATCAGGTGGATGCCTTCCTGCAAGCCACCTTGACACGCCTGTCGATTACGAGAACATGGCGGCCGTGGGCTCAATCATGGGCTCGGGAGGCATGGTGGTGATGGACGAGGACACCTGCATGGTGGACGTGGCGCGTTACTTCCTCGATTTCACACAGAAAGAGTCATGCGGCGAGTGCCCACCATGCAGGCTCGGTACAAAGCAGATGCTGGACATTCTCACAGACATCACTGAGGGAAAGGGAAAACCAACAGACATCGACCTCTTACTGGAGTTATCTGATGCAATCAAAACTGGTTCACTATGCGCCCTAGGGCAGACAGCGCCAAACCCGGTGCTAACCACCATTCGCTACTTCAGGGAGGAGTACGAGGCGCATATCAACGAGGGCAGGTGCCCGGCGCTGGTGTGTAAGGAGCTGATCGAGTACAGTATCGACGCCGAGAAATGCGTCGGATGCCACCTGTGCTTCAACAACTGCCCGGTGGACGTCATAACAGGTGAGGTTCGCGGCCCACACGTGATTGACACCGAGAAATGTATCAAATGCGGGATGTGCATGGAGGTATGTCCCAAGAACTTCGCTGCGGTGGAAAAGATTTCTAATGGCATAGAACAGGAGGTGGCACAATGAGCGTCGTAAAATTCACAATGGATGGTATGGAGTTGTCCTCCACGAGCGACAAGACCATACTAGAGGCGGCTCTGGAGAACGGAGTCTACATCCCGAACCTGTGCCACCACCCGGACCTGAAACCAGTCGGCGTATGCAGGCTCTGCCTAGTGGAGGTGGAGGGCAGGAGACCAGTCGTCTCATGCATGACCCCTGTCCAGGAGGGGGTGGTGGTCACCACCGAGAGCAAGCAAATCGCTTCAATGCGGAAGATGACAATGAGCCTCTTGCTGGTAAATCACGAGGGCGACTGCCTCACATGCGATAAGGAGGGAAAATGCAAGCTCAGGGAGCTCTCAAGCTACATGGGCATCGAGGACGAGGATATTGACAGGCTGCGCAGCTCGCCTCGAAACATCCCGAAGGACGAGTCCAACCCATTCTTCACCATAGACATGAACAAGTGCATCCTCTGCGGTATCTGCGTCAGGACATGCGCCGAGATACAGGGAGACTCAGCCATTGAATATGGTTTCAGGGGCTTCGACACGATTATCAGCACCCTCGGGAACAAGGACATCGTTGACTCCATCTGCGTCTCATGTGGAGAATGCATCACAAGGTGCCCAACAGGGGCATTATCAGTCAACAACTACACCCCACCGGCACGAGAAGTCAGGACAACATGCACATACTGCGGCGTTGGCTGCGGCGTAGTGCTTGGGGTCAGGGGAGACACCATCGTCAACGTCGAGGGCGACAGGGACAACATGGTGAACCAGGGGCACCTGTGCGTCAAGGGCAGGTTCGGGTTCAGCTTCGTGAACCACCCGGAGAGACTGACAAAGCCACTCATCAAGAAGGACGGCAAACTGGTTGAGAGCACTTGGGATGAAGCCCTCGACCTCATAGCCAGCAAGCTGGGAGGCTACGAGAGCCACGAGATGGCGGTCCTGTCCTCGGCAAAGATCACAAACGAGGAGAACTACGTGGTCCAAAAGTTTGCACGGGCCGTGCTGGGCACAAACAACGTAGACCACTGCGCGAGGCTCTGCCACGCACCAACTGTTGCTGGACTAGCCCAGAGCTTCGGCTCAGGCGCCATGACCAACTCCATCAACGAGATTCCGGGGGCGGCATCAATGTTCGCAATTGGTACCAATACAACCTCTGCCCACCCGGTTATCGCTGCCAAGATGAAGGAGGCGGTACGGAACGGAGCCAAGCTAATCGTCGCAAACCCCAAGGAGATCGAGCTTTGCAAGTTCGCGGACGTGTTCCTACAGCACAAGCCGGGCACGGACGTGCCTCTCATGATGGGGATGGCGAGGGTCATAATCGACGAGGGTCTGGAAGACAAGAGTTTCATCAGAGAGGGAACCGAGAACTACGAGGCTTTCAGAAAGTCTCTGGACAACTATGACTTAGACTTTGTGGAGAAGACCACGGAGGTCCCAGCGGAAAAGATCAAGAAAGCGGCAAGGCTCTACGCAAAGAACAAGCCGAGCGGCATATTCTACGCCATGGGCATCACACAGCACACCCACGGCACCGAGAACGTGCTGGCGACAAGCAATCTAGCACTGCTCACGGGTAACATAGGCATCGAGTCAGCGGGAGTCAACCCGCTGAGGGGCCAGAACAACGTGCAGGGCGCATGTGATCTGGGCGCACTGCCCAACGTCTACCCGGGTTACCAGAAAGTCACCGACATCGACGCAAAGAAAAAGTTCGAGATCGCGTGGAACTGCACACTGGACGGTGAGAACGGCCTCACACACGTTGAGATATTTGATGCTATCGGTAAGGGCACTGTCAAAGCTCTGTACCAGGTGGGAGAAAACCCTGTTCTTAGCGAGGCGGACGCAAACCACGTGAAAGAGGCTCTGGAAAACATCGAATTCTACGTGGTTCAGGACATCTTCCTGAACGAGTCAGCACGGTACGCGGATGTTGTGTTACCTGCGGCTTCATTCGCCGAGAAGGACGGGACATTCACCAACACTGAGCGACGTGTGCAGAGGGTCCGTAAGGTAATCCAGCCAATCGGTGAATCAAAGTCAGACTGGTGGATTATATGTGAGCTAGCCAAACGCATGGGAGCATCAGGATTTGAGTTCAGCTCGTCAAGCGGAATCATGGATGAGATAAACCAGGTCACCCCAAGCTACACTGGCATCACCTATGACCGAATCGAGGAGAACGGGTTACAGTGGCCATGCACGAGCCTTGACCACGAGGGAACAGAGTACCTGCACAGCGGAGAGTTCAAGACATCCACGGGAAAGGGCAGGTTCATGCCCCTTGAGTACCGTGAGTCGGATGAGCTCCCAGACGAGAAGTACCCGCTGATCCTCACGACGGACAGGAGCCTGTACCACTACCACACTAGCACCATGACCCGCAAGGTCGCGGGCTTGAACGTCCTGCACGAGGAAGAGCTGATGATGATCAACCCATCGGATGCGGGAAAACTGGGAATCGAGGACAGGGAGATAGTGAAGATAGCGTCAAGGAGGGGAAGTATCCAGGTGAAAGCCAAGATCACTGACATCTGCCCACCGGGGCTTGTCTCCATGACCTTCCACTTCTTCGAATCACCAGTAAACGAGCTGACAAACGCTGCGCTGGACCCGCTTGCCAAGATACCCGAGACAAAGGTATGTGCGGTAAAAGTGTCAAAGATAGTGAAATGAGGCTTCGGTCTCCAACTATTCTTTTACAGTCCTCGACCTGCAATCATCGAGTAGATTTTGAATGGTTTCCGTTTCTCCCACCGCTTGGGCCTTCTCAAGATGGGGGATCGCCTCAGTGAACAATCCTAACTTGTACAGTACCATGCCTTTCATGTGGTTGCTGATTGGGTTCTCTGGGTCGATCTCCAGAGCCTTGTCAAACCACTTGCCTGCTGAGGCTAGGTCATCGAGGACGTAGTCCACCTGGCCCCTCATGATGAAGTTGACGTCCCCCGGCTGCAGCTCCATGCACTTTTCTATGACGGGGATTGCCTCCTCGTTTCTCTGGAGCATCATGAGGTTTGTGGCCTTGAGCTGCCAGAATATGACGTTGCTGGGGTCGAACTCGATGCCCTTATCGATTGTGACAAGCGCATCCTCCATCAATCCGAGGGCGGTCTCTGCCTGTGACATGTAGTTGAGTATGTTCACGTCCCCCGGCTTCTTCCGGGATGCCTGCTGGAACCTCTTGAGCGCCTTCTCGAACTCGTTCTTCTTCATATGGTCTAGACCGTTGAGGGTCAAGGTCTCGGCGGACTTCAAGAAAGCCATGCCAATGATATCATCTAAGCCAGTTTTAGCGTATTCGGTTAACCCCGCCCCGTAATATTCGATGGATATAAATGGGGTACAGACATGACACGCCCATGGAAAAAGACAGTTTCAGTCCCTGCGGGATTGTCTGCAGTGATTGCGAGTGGTACAAGGGTGAAAAAGAGCCCCATTGCCCCGGGTGCACCGCCGTTGAGGGAAAGCCATTCTGGGGGTCATGCCTCACATACGCCTGCGCAAAGGAGCACGGGGTTGAGCACTGCGGATTATGCGCGGAGTTCCCGTGCAAGGAGTTCATGGGACGGTTTGACCCCAGCGAGGGCCCTGCAAACTCGTTGATGAGGGCAGGATTGCTTGCATACAGGGTCAAGCACGGCGATGAGGCGGCTGTAGAGGTACTCAGGAAGGCCGAGGATTACGAGCCGCCTGAACACTAGCCCCTCTTTAATTGTACATTTTTTATCAGCGAAAGCATCTGTAGTTTGATGATATCATGAAGAGCTTCGATGACGTGAGGAGAGCTCAGAGGGAGACTGCGGCAGTCATCGCTGTTTCGCTTTCGTTTGTTTTCATCTTTATCGCCGCTAGGGTCTTGCCCAATGTGGTTAAGAAAGGACTGTACCTCCATCCTCTGTTCTATGTGGGTATCGTGAGCTTTGGGCTAATTGGGTTCCTCGCTTTTGAGATTCTTGGGGCCATCAGCTTCCTCGGAGATGGAGCAAAGGTGGGAACAGGCGTTTTCATTGCCCTCATTTTGGTTGGGGCTTGGACAGGAGGAGAGTTTACGGTGGCTTTCTTATCAGGAAGCATCATGGGGGTATTCCTGTTCTACGCAAAGAGCATCTACGCAATGTACAGGGTTCTTTCGATTGAGACACAGGCAGAGGAGTTGATCCTGTCATTTACTGAGCTGGACCCCCAGGGCTCCCTCAAACATTATATGATTGAGGGTATTGGGTCCAATTTCGAGATGCTTTCACATCTAATCGAGGGTCTGAAAGGGGATGGGGACGTTATGTTCTATGCCAGGTACAACCCACCAGAGTACAAACGACTTGACGCAGTCCTCAACGAGACCATGAGGTTCTACGCAAACCATATGATGCCACTCCACCAGGTCAAGTCACGAAAGTCCTCTCAGGTCATCAAACAGATATGTTTCGAGTGCTCATCTCCGGAAGTCATGGAAAAGGGACTAATCAATTACTGGTTAAGGGCACACCTGGCGGGGGGATACACCTGCATCATTGTCCCACACGAGGATAGCTTTCTAGAAAAAGCAGCCGCCTGCGAATCAGGTATTGAGGATGTACTAAACATTGAGGATATCATCGGGCAGTCCCCATGGCTGTTAAAGACCGAGTCACTTACTGGAAATCATGACAACTTTCACGATTTCTACACAATTTGGGATAAAGAGACCCTGAGCAAGAAGGTATCAATGATACACCAGATTGACTAGGACTCGTCCAGCTCCTTTCTGAGCAGCAGGGGGTACAGCGCGGCCATGACGAAGGTGAGACCCGCGCCTATGTAAGCCGGTGAGTCAAGGCTCACGTTATCCATCAAGCTCCCTCCTATCAGGGGCGAGACCACACCTGCCCCGTTCATGGCTATCATCCTGATGCTGTTGGCCGTTGACTGCTCGTCCTCGGGGACGCTCTTCAGGAACGCGCTTGTGATTATGGGGTCAGACATGAACCGGGCCCCCATCCTCAGCACATAGAAGAGGGAAAGTAGGCCGAAGCTGGGGCTCAACGGCATCAGAAGGAAGAACACCGCTGAGAGGGATACCCCAATGGATGTGCTTCTCATGTTCCCCAGCCTCTTGGCCACCGCCGCAGCCGCCCCTTTGGAGACAGCCATGGAGAGGTTGCTCACGAAGAAAAGCAGGCCAAGACCCGCTGAATCGACGCCGAATTTCTGGTTCACGTAAAAAGGGAAGAGGCTGAACAGAAGCCCCCCCGCGATGTTCCCGAACAGGGTGAGGGCGCTGAACTTGATCACAGGACGCCAGGACTTTAACTTGAACCGAAAGCCCTCAGACAGGGTCTCCTTGTAACCCCTCATGGCCGTGAGGTAGAAGAGGTACTGGAACACGAAAAGGACACCGGCCCCCATCATCACCCACTTGTACGATATCACATCGCTCAACAGGTACCTGCCCATGAGCATAGCGGGGACATATCCGACCAAGCTCCCCATGCTCATTGAGAGGATATTCAGGAACCCATAGAGGCCGAACGCCTTCTCCATATCTGATTTCTCGAAGAAGCTTGAGTACAGGGGAGCGAACATACTGAAGCAGGCGTTCCCCGCCCCGATGAACATGAACGCCAGCTGGAAATATAGTATGGTGCTTGATGTCAGGACGAGGCCCATGCCGGACATCATCAGCGCCATGCTAACCATCATCATGAGCTTCTTCCCGTACCTGTCGGCAAGGATGCCGCACGGTATGGCCAACAGGCTGCAGGTTAACGCGTTCATCATGAATATCGTGCCGAGCTGCTGGGCCTTGAACCCCAGGGCAACAAGGTAGAGCTGCAGGACCGCGCTGAGGACCCCGTTTGAGAACCCGTTGACAAGGGCCCCAGTCAGGAATACCTTGGCCTTATCAGTGACAACATCTGGGACGATTGACTCCCGAAGCCCATCGAGTTTTCCTCGGATGCCCTGCCTGATGGATACTGTCTCGGCTTGCAGCTACGGTCACCTAGTTGTATGGAACGAATCTCTTGTAGAAAATTAGGACGCGGTTCAGGGTCTCCTCGGCTGTGACCTCTTTTCCTTCCTCTGCCTCGATTACCTCGCGGATGTCCTCGATGTTCTTCAGGTCGATATTGCTTATCTTCATGTTTCTCAAGCGGTTGAATCGTTTTTCCGTTAATAAAGCGGACTCAAGTTTCATAATCAACTGAAGTAGTCACATGATGTGAGTACGCCACGTGTTTTAGCTTTAAAAGGCTCAA
>CAYLJH010000035.1:9592-13550 GCA_964383685.1 uncultured Candidatus Bathyarchaeia archaeon
CTGAAGTAGTCACATGATGTGAGTACGCCACGTGTTTTAGCTTTAAAAGGCTCAAGAACAGGGTTTTATCAAGTGAGTAGCCTTGGCAAACGAATACAGGGTAAACCGTGAGACAGTAAAGCTCAGCAAGGTGGACGGCGACCTATACGTAGAGAGGGGCGCCGTTGACGCCTCGGATAGCGGCCTGGTTGTAAGCGGCGTCATCCAATGTGAAGGTGACTGCGAGTTCATAGGGGACATTGAAGCCCAGAGCATCATGTCCAGAAAGGGAGACGTGCAGGTCACGGGCTCAGTCAAGGCGGAGTCTATTGATATCAAGAACGGCAGCCTCCGCGTAAAGGACTCAATAACCGCAGACAGGATCAGGGTCAATAAGAGGCTAGAATTTGGTGGCCCATTGACCGCTGACACGGTTAGGGTTGGAGGGAGGATGAAAGCCCAAGGGGACATCAAGGCGTCAAGGGTCTCGGTAGGGGGCATTTTCAAGGCAGAGCGCGCAGTCGATGTGGACCACCTAGACGTGGGAGGATCGCTCAGGATAGAGGGAGAGACCACATCAAGGATCATCGACGTTGGCGGCACGTTCAAGGCCGTTGGCCCCCTCACGGCAGAGGAGGTCGATGTAGGAGGAATATTCAAGGCAGAATCACAGGTCCAGCTGGTCAGCGTCAAGGTAGGTGGAACGGTGAGCCTCGAAGGCGGCAAGGTCGAGAAGATAATCGATGTAGGCGGCACACTCAAGGTCAATGAACGCATCGAGTTCGGAGATATCGACGTAGGTGGCACGGTGAGGCTCAGGAACGGAGGAGCCGGTGGCACAATCGATGTGGGAGGGACCTTGAGCATCCAGGGCGATATCCAGTTCAATAAAATCGATGTAGGGGGGACGGTGAAGATAGAGGGGACCGCCACGGGAGAGACCCTCTCGGTTGGGGGCAGCCTCAAGACCATCGGAGACTTTTCTGTATCGGGCAGGCTCAAGGTGGGAGGAAAGATCGAGGTGGACGGTGACCTGAAGGCTCAGAACATCAGGGTGGGCGGCAGTATCAGGGCCCACAGGGTCGAGGCCGAGCAGTTCATAGAAACCAGTAACCTGAGGACCAGACAGGGGGCAAAGGCGACGCGAATCGAGATCAACCGCAGGGGCCACGTTGAGGGGCCGCTCATCGGGGAGATAATTATTCTCAAGGACAGGGTCGATGCAGAGGACATCTACGGCGACAGGGTCCAGATCCGGTCCAGGTGCAAGGTGGGCAACGTATACGCCAACAGGGTCCACATGGACTCCAGGAGCACCGCGAAATCTGTGACATACACTGACGAGCTCAGGATTGACAGCAGGGCGAGCGTCAGTAACGGCTCTCAAAAGTCTGAAAAACTACCCGAACCTCCATTCTAGGTGACCGCCATGGAGAGACGGACAAGGTACGACATCTACCAGGACATCCTGGAGACCTTGCGCAGGAAGGGCGCAACGGGCATCACCCGTATCAGCTATGGCGCGAACCTGCCCGTGGACAGGGCAAAGGACGCGGTTGAGTTTCTACTGGGGCAGCGGCTCCTTGATGATGACGAGTACGGCGGCAGCATTAAGTACACCATAACTGGGCGTGGGGGAGAGTTCCTTAACGCCCTGAAGACGGTTAAAAAATATTTGGAGGAAGACGAGTCCTAGCGGACCCCGCCCCCGCCGCCACCTGATCCACCGCCGCCTCCGAAACCGCCCCCACCACCACCGAACCCTCCGCCCCGTCCTCCCGATCTGACGGAGGAGTGGTATACATGAGCGGTTGTAATTGGCATGAACCAGTAAGGATACGTGTGAACCATGCGCATCGGGGCGTAGTCCATCTCAAGCATATCCATAGCCTTCGCAACCTTGTCTCCAACTCCAAGAGCCGTGCCATAAACAAGCCACGAGCCCCACATGTTGATGTCCTCTGGACCATACTTGTCCAGCTGGCTGAAATCGGATAAATGGCGCTTGAACGCGTCCCACTGCAGCTTTTCCCGTAGATTGTCGTCCTTCCAGTACCCGAACAGGGTTGAAGGGAACACAGCCGCTATTATAAACTGGATTAGAGATACGACGGCGTACCCTGCTGCCCTGAGGAAAGTCCACTCCATGAGTAATGAGAATGTGTACAATCCAATCATAGCCATAGCATACACAAGGCATACAATGGCAGGAATGAACAATTTCTCGTGCCCGTTTACAGTGAACTCATTTGCTAAGCTATCGTCGCTGCCACTGGTGAGCCTGTTGTACTTGGACTGAATACCGATCAGCCTTTTGGCACCAGCCTCCGAGTCTTTTCCATTATCGGCTATCCGTTTCATGTCTCCAGGTGTGATTACCCCGTCCGAGGAGATGGACCGGATGAAATCTATGATCTTATTCTCGTAGTCATCCAAACCCTGGTCGTTGAGTATCTCGACCCTCGCCCCATTCTCTTCCGGTGTGACCTTGAGCTTATCTCGTAGGTGGAGGTTCAGCATGGTCGCGTAGAAGGCGTCCTCGTCATAATCAGACACGCTGTTCTTGAAGACCAGGTTGACCACCCGAGGCGTCCGCCCCTCGTGGGGTACAAAACTGAGGGTTCTAGGCACAACGTATTCACGTTCCTTTCCCTCTCTACTCCAGAGACGGTAAAGCCAGATGGGAACAGCGAACCCAGCCAACCGGGCGACCCAGAGGAAGCCTGTGGCGGCCAGGAATTCGAGGCTGTACCAGCGGTTAGCGTCCACAGTGAGCCCTTTTACGTTCTCGACTTGACGCTCGACCCCGTCAAGGGCAATCAAAGCATCCTTGGTCATTAGGAACTCGAACTCCAGGAGCTCGTCCTCACCGGAGGAGCCGGTGAAAACAATCATGTTACCATCTGTCGTCCTGCGCAGGGTCGGCGGGTGAGGGTAGCTGTTCAAGATGTAACCGGGGTTCTCGAAGGCGACGCGCACTTTCTTGTAAGGGAGATGCTCAGTCGCCAGCTTCAGGTTGAGGTGTGCGTACTCGTCGTCGTACTCAAGTGGGGGCTTTATCAGGTACGTGTACTTGACGGTGTATTCTCCTATTTCGTACCCACCGGGCTTGAACGCCCCTGCCTCGTTATCGTACGCTAGCTGGTCAATCTGGTAATGGATATCGGCATTCGAATCATCAAAGGTTGACAGTTGACCCGTATAGGTCTTGACGTACCTGATGGTACCTTGTGGGGCCTCGATATCAACCAGCATAATATGTGCGCTGGGCAGTTGTGTCAATGATAGCCGCAACTCCCAGAACCTGAAGAGGAACCTCTTGCCCTCGACGTTGATCTTGTACGTGAACGTCTCCTCAAGTGTCCCGTCAGAGTAGAATACCGCGGAATAATCGGAGACAACGGCGTCGCCCTCGAAAGAATCAAGGCCGGGCACGATGTTGATTGCCAGGGCTAAGCCTAATGTGATGAATAATAGTAGCCCGATCTGGTTTCTCTCGTTCATCTAGCTCACCGAGATGTCTGGCGGGTTCTCTATCTTCTCCTCGAACTCAAGGTAGCCAAGCTTTGACGCGCCAGCTGAGCCAGCGATTAAACTGCTTGGGATAGTATCCTGCATCGTGTTGTACTCCTGGACCACGTTGTTGAAAGTGTACCTGTGGCGCGCGATCTCGCCCTCCACGTCTACGATGGCAGCCATGAGTTTCTGGACGCCCTCCGATGCCTTGAGGTCGGGGTACGCCTCGGCCACTGCAAGCAGGCTCCCCGTGATTGTCCTCGTCTCGGTCTCTAGGGAACCCAGGTTCTCGGAGGTATCAATCCCCGCCCTCAGCCTGGCGATGGACTCGAATATGCCCCTCTCGTGTTTCACGTATCCCTTGACAGCACCGAGGAGCTGTTCGATCATGTCCAGCCGCTTCTTCATCAATGTTGTGACTCCCCTTTGTTTCATTTTACCAGAAAAATTGCTCCCCCCTCCC
>CAYLJH010000036.1:0-13523 GCA_964383685.1 uncultured Candidatus Bathyarchaeia archaeon
ACTCTGTATGATGGCATAAAACCAAGGAAACCTTGATCAAACAAGGATTTGAATTTACCTAGGCTTCGACGGATTTAGGGTCCAGTGACTTTCCGCAGCTGATACAGTAAATCGTGTCAGGGACCTCCGAGTTACAGTGGGGGCATTTCTTGACCCCCATGTCGAGGTTGATCTCTGGGTCCGATTCATCGATGATTGGTTTCCTCATCTTACGACGCTTTCTGGGCTTGGGAGCTTCGATTTCCTCAACAACCTTTGTTTCATCGGTTACCTCTGGAATCACCTCGACGAGTGTTTCGGGCTCCAGTGGCTCCACCTCTGGTAAAGGCTCCTCCTCAACTACCAGTTCTTCCTCGGGTTCTGAAAATTCAACTGGCGTCTCAAGTTCATGTACCTCGTCAGTCTGGGGCTCAACAATCTTCTCTGGGATGGATTCCGAGATTTCTTCAGGTTCCAGGATCAATCTCTCCGTCTCGATCACCACTGGCTCTGACTCCTGGTAAGATACCTCGAAAAGGTGGCCCTCCTCTTTCTCGGGCTCAGCCATTTCAGGCTCCTCTATAACAATCAACTCGGGGGCCTCGATGACAACGGGCTCTGAAGGCTCATAGTTAACCTCAAACATTGGCTTCACCGTTTCCTCCTCTTGAACCGTCTCAGGCTCCTCAACGATAACCTGGGGGGTCTCAATGATAGCGGGCTCGGGTTCCTCCAATGGCGTGTCATAGAACACCTCATCATGCTCCAGCGAGGGCAGTTCCTCCTCTGGCTCGTAGACATGCTCAACCTGCTTCAACTCAAGCTCAACTGAATCATCAACGGGCTCTGGGGACAAGGTTTCTGTTTCCTCTTCCGGCTCGAAACCCATCTCGACGTATACCTTCTCTTCGACAGGCTCCATTTCCTCTTCTGGCTTTCCCTTTGATAGCCGAGCCTGAACTATCACCACTGCCAATATCATGGCGACCACCATGACTCCCATCAAAAGTAAAACTAGATCCTCGTACACCTATGCTCCCCCAAACCCCTAATCTTTACTGGCAGGATATAGGTTTATTCAGAGTAAAAATTATACTCAAAAGAAGTAGAGATTTAATAAACATGATATACAGGGTCTTAAACGTCGAGAACCTCACTGCGAGGTCCACGCAGGTCAAATACTTGGCCGCAAGAAGAATCCTCGCCGTGGTAAATCTGGTTCTCTACAAGGAGTAACCGCCCTTCTTTATCTAAGACCGATCCCATGTCCTATCCGATAAGTTTTGAAGTTCTTTTTGACAGGGCTCGGCAACCTCTACGAGAACGCCGAGCCTATAAAGAACGGGATAATTGCTGCCGACAAACACGGGTTCAGCGGGGCCCTGATGCCGGACCACTATATGTGGGGACAGGAGATCGGCCACAGGATGGAGAACCCGTACGTGACCCTGGAGACATGGACTTTCCTCACGTACCTAGCGGGGAAAACCGAGAACATACACCTGGGGACACTGGTCACTCCCCTCCCATTCAGGCACCCGGGGGTGCTTGCGAAGAGGCTTGCTACTCTCGACAACCTCTCAGGAGGCAGGGTGATACTGGGAGTAGGAGCTGGCTGGAGCAACGTGGAGTTCAAGGGGTACAGCGAGTGGCTTGGCACAAAGAGCAGGGTGGACAAGACCATGGAAGCCCTTGACATCATCACTCGGCTATGGACCGAGGACTCGGTGAGTCACGAGAGCAAGTATTACAAGATAGAGGAGGCAGTGCTTGAACCTAAACCGGTGCAGAAGCCGTACCCGAAACTTCTCTTCGGCAGTTCGGGCAAACGGATGCTGAGGCTAACCGGACGGATGGGTGACTACTGCTATATCCCTCCATGGCAGATGGAGAACGCCGCGGAGATGAAGGAGACAGTGCTAAACGCGGCCGAGAAGGCAGGGCGCAAGAACAAGGTCGATTTCATAGGTGGGATCATGGGGGCCAGGGCCCCCTACGACGCCAAGGAGTACGGCAGGATCATCGAGATGGCCGAGAGAACTGGGGCAAAGACATGCAACATCGCATTCCCCAAGGAGACCATCGTCGAGGACATCGAAAAGTTCGCTTCCCAGGTCATACCGAGCTACCTTTAACCATTTTTCCATCCTTTATATTTTCTAATTCCCATGGATCAAACAGTGTTTTACGTTGAAGTGGAGATGTAGCGTATGTAACTACCTCTACGACGAGGGCAAGGAGGGGACTCCCTTCCTTGAGCTTCCCTCAGAGTGGAGGTGCCCGGTCTGTTCCGCACCAAAATCAGCCTTCTCTCAGGTGGAAGGAGCTACTGTGACCGACCCAGACGCCCCCACGGTAGCTGACAAGATGGTAGCCCAGCTGTCCGAGCTAGGCGTCAAGTACGTGTTCGGGATGCCGGGGGACTCGATTCTGCCCCTGGTTGACAGCCTCAGCCGGCAGGACAAGATCAAGTTCATCCTTACAAGGCACGAGGAGACTGGCTCGTTGATGGCATCGGCTTACGGTAAACTGACTGGTGAGCTTAGCTGCTGCCTCAGCATCGCCGGCCCCGGTGCCACGAACATGATGACGGGGCTTGTTGATGCCGCCACCGACAGGGCACCGGTGCTGGCCCTCATGGGTCAGGTTGCCCAGGCGTTCCTCGGCAGCGAGTACCTCCAGGAGATCGATGAGATAGAGATATTCTCGCCCATGGCGGTTTTCGCCGAGAGCGTCTCCAGCCCCAGCCAGGCAATCAACCTCACAGTGACTGCCGCCAAGAAGGCCCTCATCGACATGGGGGCTGCTGTCCTCAGCCTCCCCACGGACGTGCTGGCCATGCCTCTGATCGATGATATCTGGGAGATGGACAGGCACGTGTTCAAGCAGCGCATCCAGCCACCCGAGGAGGAGGTGAGGAAGGCCGCGGAGCTCATCAACAAGTCCAAGAGGCCGCTGATATTCGGCGGATGGGGCATCAGGGACTGCGGCGAGGAGGTGATAGCGTTCGCGGAGAAGATCAACGCGGCAATAGCCACCACAATAAGGGTCAAGGGGATCGTTCCAGAGACCCATCCCCTCGTCGTGGGGGTCCTCGGTTCAGTTGGCACCAGGTTCGCAGCCAAAACCGCGGCCAAAGCAGACCTGCTGATAGTCCTCGGATCGGGGTTCAGGCAGAGGAACCTGCTGCCAGATATCCCCATCATCCAGGTGGACATCGACGGGACGCGAATCGGCAGGATGTTCCCCGTTAGCGTTGGGCTGCACGGCGACGCCCACGCCACCCTCAAGATGCTCATGGAGCACGTCAAACCGAGGAAGGGTGACCCAGAGTTCCTAACCGAGGTGACCGAGCTCAAGAAGCTCCACCAGGCCGAGATCGATGGCTACGCGGCGGACCGGTCGGTGCCCATCAACCCTGGGTACGTCGTGACATCAATCAAACGCCACGCCGACAGGGACGCCTTGATAACAGTGGACAGCGGCGACCACACCTACTGGTTCTACAAGAACTATGTATGCGAGGGCGAGAGGACGTTGATGTCAGCCAACATGGCGTGCATCGGGTTCGCTTTCCCGGCATCCATGGCCGCACAGCTGGTCTACCCTGACAGGCAGGTCATCTGCGTCAACGGCGACGGGGGCTTCGGCCAGCTCATGGCCGACTTCACCACGGCGGTCCGCGAGGAGCTGCCCGTCAAGGTCATCGTTTTCAACGACGGCAAGATCAAGAACATCGCAAAGGAGCAGGCCATGTACGGGTACCCCGTGTTCGGCATCAGCTTCCCCAACCCGGACTTTGCCATGTTCGCCGAGTCATGCGGCGGGGTCGGCTACAGGATAACCACGCCGGACGAGCTTGACAGGGCCTTCGAGGAGGGATTCAAACTAGACCGTCCCGTCCTGTTCGATGTTCTCGTTGACCCTGATAAGATGAGCCCCGTGGTCAAGTCAGCGGAGGACCATTAACCGTTTTTATTCAAGATAAGATATAAATAACGTCCTTCCTTGGATCAAAATGGTTTTTCTATGCCACAAGTGGTTCCTGATACCCCCGAGAACGGGGCTATCTGCGCGAAATTCTGTGGGCCATGCCCAACCTTCATGCCCAACAAGCTCAATGAGTCACCCCCCATGATGCTGTTCTGCTCACGGGGCGCGTCAACAGTGCCAAAGGATCAAATCAAGGACAACGGGTGCAGCTGCCCGGGATGCGAAGTGTTCACAAAATATGAACTCGAAGGCGGATGGTTCTGCACCTACGGGAAAGAAGGCAAGGAAGTCTAACCCATTTTTTTATCATTATCCAGATGTCGTCAGTGATCAGGCTGAACCTTCTCCGCCCTAGCGTTAGCTCCAGTAGAACCCTGGGAACCTGGGTGCGTAGACGAGGAAATGGATGAACAGGAAAACTAACCCGAGGAACAATGCCGCGTACCCGACGTACTGGATTAACCTGTTACCCCTCCTCCTGCCCACCTCGTCGAGCTTGAACGTCAAGAACAGTGCAGTCGCCGCCATGGAGCCGTTTGCAAGGTGACCCCAGTAGGTGAAACCCCGCGGTGCGTACTCCCAGTAGGGCTGGAAATTGAAGCCGTAGATGAGTGAGAGCAGCCTGTCAAGGTTCATGAACCCAAAGTAGAATATCCCAAGCGCGAGGCAGATCTAGAGAACCTTGTCCCGGGTGTCCCCCATGATAAACGCATGGCCTGATAGGTGAAGAGTTTATTCCTGCTCCTCAGGGCCTTCCTTGATCCTGCGGACTTCCTCCAACGCCTTGACGGCCACCTCGATCATATCCGGCGTGGGCTCCTTGGTGGTGAGCTTCTGGAACGCAAGGCCCGGTTTGATGATAAGCTGCATCAGGGGCGCGTCCCTGTACTTGTCGCTGAGCTTGAGCACCTCATAGCTCATACCGGCGATCACGGGAAACAGGGCGAGCCTGTACGCCAGCCTCGCAACGAAGGTGGTTCTGGGGATCAGGGCGAACAGCGCCATGCTTGTGAGGACCGTGAGGAACAGGAACGATGTGCCGCACCTGGGGTTCAGTCTGCTGAACTTTGATACGCTCTCCACGTCCATATCTGAGCCCGCCTCGTAGGCGTTGATGGTCTTGTGCTCCGCGCCGTGGTACTGGAGCACCCTGGATACCTCGCCCCAGAGTGAGATGAGGTAAAGGTAGCCCACGAACATGCCGAGCCTCACCACGGACTCCACCACGTTAAACATTACCCCCGTCAGGTTGAGGTAGTTGGTGAGGACGAACGGTACCGCGATGAACATGCCGTTCATGGCGAGCACCATCACCACCAGCAGGGCGTAATCGAAGAGCGTGAACTCGTCGTCCTCCTCCTCAAGTGCAACGTTGGCGCTGTACATCATGCTCTGAACGCCATAGTACATGGTCTCGAAGAGCGTCGCCACGCCCCTAACAAAGGGCAGGGAAAGTGGCTTGAAACGTTTCGTCACGCTATTGATGGTTATGCTGTGGGTGGCTATCCCGTGGTCCGGCTGCCTGACGCACATCACCATGGTATCCCCGGAGCGCATCATGACGCCCTCCATGAGGGCCTGCCCGCCGTAAGCCAGAGACCTTTCATTCTCGCCTGACATTTCAAACCAGAAAAGGGGCGAGCCGGTATAAACCCTGTTGCCTTCCCAAAAGCCTCATTGATGATAGCTATCTAGATGATTTAATCAAAAACCGTTACAGGGGTAGTCAATACTATCCACGGTTCGGATAACGTGAGGAAGAGACCAAACAGGGGATAGTCAATACAACCCCTGTTGTCGTTTTATCATCTAAATAAACGAATTATTGCAGTCATTATCTCCTAGATTTATTTATTCAACTGGAAATGATGGCGAGGGTAGTATTGACTACCCCTGTTGATTTGGGGGCTGTCAGCTCTCGACCCTCATTGTTTTATCTGTGTCTGGATTATGTTCACGAGTTAGCGTTTCGAGGTGTATGGAAACGGCAAAAAAATTCAGTGTGACCATTGACGAGGAGCAGTGCAAGGGCTGCCTCATCTGCATCCACGTCTGCGAGTCCCGCGGTGGAAAGATTTTGAAGGAATCAGACAAGAAGACTGCCCTGGGCGGCACCCTGCCCGTGGTGGACGGTGATTGCATCGGGTGCAGGTGGTGCGAGAGGTACTGCCCAGATTTTGCTTTGAACGTGGAGGAGATTCAGGATGCTTGAGCCGGGAAAGTACCTTGTTCTTGGGAACGTGGCGTGCGCCGAGGGGGCCATCAGGGCCGGCCTGAATTTCTTCGCCGGTTACCCCATCACCCCGGCCAGTGAGATCAGCCACCATATCGCGTTGGAGCTGCCAAAGGAGGGCGGCATCTTCATGCAGATGGAGGACGAGATCGCCAGCATCGCCAGTATTATTGGGGCGAGCTGGGCTGGAGCGAAATCAATGACTGCGACAAGTGGTCCCGGATATGACCTGATGCAGGAAAATATCGGCTACGCGCATATGACGGAGACACCTCTTGTGCTGGTGAACGTCCAGAGGAGCGGGCCCAGCACGGGCCAGTCCACTGACCCGAGCCAGCAGGATATCTACGCTGCGAAGTACGGTGCCCACGGGGACTATGAGGTCATAGCCATCAGCCCTTGGAGCGTCCAGGAGATGTTTGACCTCACCGTGAGGGCGTTCAACCTTGCCGAGACGTACAGGACACCAGTGATGCTCATGAGTGACGGGCTTATCGGGCACATCGAGGAGAAGCTTGTCATCCCTGAAAAGGTTGAGATAGTCAACAGGAAGAAGCCGACGAGTTTGGAATCTACTCCTTGGGGTACTGATGACCCCAGTGGCGTCCCCGAGATGCCTGCATTCGGCGAGGGACACAGGTTGCTGGTTACGGGTTCGACTCATCAGCCGAACGGCGTCCGTAACTTTTCACCAGAATACCATCAGAAGATCGTGTACAGGATCAGGGACAAGATCCTCAACGCGGAGCCCGTGATAAGGGACATACACAAGGTTGAGATGGATGACGCGAAGGTCGCGGTCCTCAGCTTCGGTGCTTCTGCTCGCCCCAGCGTGGAGGCGGTGGAGGAAGCGCGGAAAGCGGGCATCAAGGCGGGGCTTTTCAGGCTCAAGACTATCTGGCCGTTCCCCGAGGAGCCAGTCAGGGAGTTAGCTGAGCAGGTTGACGCCATCATTGTGGTGGAGATGAATACAGGTAAGCTGGTGAAGGAGGTCCAGCGCGTTGTTGAGGGAAAGACCAGGGTGATCTCCCTAGCCAAAGTTGGTGGAGTCCTTCCGTTCTCGCGTGAGGTGCTTGACATAATCAGGGGGGAAATCCAGTGAAGAACCTGTTCTATTACAGGGACAAGTACGTGAGGAGCCAGCCCAGCGCGTTCTGCCCTGGCTGCGGTGGAGGTATTATCTTAAACTGTTTCCTCAGGGCCATCGATGACCTTGGGCTTGACCAGGACAAGATTCTGGCGGTCTCGGGTATCGGATGCACTGCTTGGATTCCGAGCCCTAACTTTAACGGGGACACTCTGCACACGACTCATGGCAGGGCTATTGCTTTTGCCACTGGGGCCAAGGCGTATAACCCTGACCTGACCACGGTTATATTCACTGGTGATGGGGATGGCGCGGGTATTGGTGGCAACCACCTGATCCACGCTGCTAGGAGGAACATCGACCTCACTGTCATATTGGTGAACAACATGAGCTACGCCATGACGGGCGGACAGATAGCGCCGACGACCATGCACGGCGAGACAACTGTTACCAGCCCGTACGGTAACCCCGAGTTCCCGTTTGATATCACCAAGCTTGTGCAGGCGGCGGGGGCCAGCTACGTTGCCAGGTGGAGCAACTACCATGTAATCGAGCTGACCAACTCCATAAAGGAGGCTATTCAGCACAAGGGCTTTAGTTTCATCGAGGTGCTGAGCCAGTGCCCGACCCAGCAGAGGAGGATATTCAACCTACGGGGCCCACTTGAAAGCCTTCCCCCCCGTATCCTTGACATGTTCAAGGAGGGGACGTTTGTCCGTGGTAGACCCGAGAAGGGCAACTACTTGTATGCAGTTCCCAAGGGTGATGTGATGGACACGTTGAAGGCGGTCCAGGGTCTGGGTGACTCTGGGATCGTTGACCACATGGGTTTCGGCCAGGTGGTGCGCATCGATGGCGACGCGGAGGCTCTCAAGGACAAGCTGGACAAGATGTCGGAGGTAAAGTACGTCGCTGACCACGTCGAGGGCAAGGTTGAGCTTGGGTTGTTTGAGAAGTATGAGCGGCCGGAGTTGACTGAGAGCCTGCGTGAGATCATCCGCAAGGCGAGGGGTGAGCTGTGATGAAGCAGAATATTCTCATCAGCGGCACGGGCGGTCAGGGCATTGTTGCTGCGGGGGCTTTCCTGGGTCAGGCGCTTTTCGCGCAGGGCCTTGAAGTCATGTTCAGCAGGAGCTACGGTGCCTCCGCGCGTGGGGGTGCTTGCAAGAGCGAGGTGATGGTCTCGGATGAGCTCATCAACGACCTGCAGTTCGAGGACACTGATGTGTTGATGTGCCTGAGCCTGCCTGCTTTCCTGAAGTACCTGCCCACAGCGAAGCCAGGAAGTTTGGTCATCGTGGACTCTCATGTCTACGAGAGGGCGGGTGAGGGCAGGGATGACGTTGAGATCGTCAGGATCCCAGCACGGGATATGGCCCAGGTCAAGCAACTCATCGTCGAGCTCGCACGGGATATGGCGGTGGGGCTCGGTAACCAGATCGTGGCCAACATGGTGATGCTGGGCAACCTGGCAAAGCACAGCGATGTGGTGAGCCTGGACCTCTTGAAAGAGGCCGTAATGACCCGTATGAGGGAGTCCATGAGGGATATCAACATAAAGGCCCTTGAGTCTGGCTTCAACTTCTAATTTTTACCACCTTTTTTAATCTGGGAAGAGGTATTTCTCCGTCATGAGCAGGCTCTACCCAGATCTTCCAATACCGGGGGTGGCTGCCGTTATTGTTCGTGGGCGGGATGTTCTTTTAGCTGAAAGGGGCAAGCCTCCGAGCCTAGGCAAATGGGGTATTCCAGGTGGGGCTGTCGAGGTAGGCGAGACCCGTGAAGAGGCGGTGGCCCGCGAGGTCATGGAGGAGACCAATGTTGTTGTAAAGCCGGTGGAGTTGCTTGAGATTTTCAACTCAATCAGCAGGGATGACGAGGGTAAGGTGAGGCACCATTACATACTTTTCGAGTACCTCTGCGAGTATGTGTCGGGGGAGATAATCCCTGGTACGGATGCCCCTGACGCCCGCTGGGTGCACTTCGATGATCTTGGCTCGGTGAACATCATGCCGTACACACGCAGGTTCATTGAGAAGGTCTTGACAGAACGGGGATTGCTTTAACAAATGGTTAAATAGTACCACTATGGGTTACCATTTGGTACAACATGGTCAAGATTGATGTAGAACTGGACTGTAAGGGCATGTACTGCCCTATGCCCATCGTCAAACTCAAGAAAGCAACAAAGACAATGGAGTCGGGGCAGCTCCTAAAATTGGTAGCCACTGACCCAGGGAGCGTTAGGGACGTTCCCGCGTGGGCCGGTAAAACGGGCGCCGAGATCATCGAGACATCAGAGTCTAACGGTGAGTACGAGTTCATAATCAAGGTGAATAAGCAATGAGTAAAAAAATGAAACACGCATACGTTGTCCACAGCGGGACACTCGACAAACTATACCCGGTTTTCATGCTGGCAAGCACAGGAGGAGCCATGGACGCGGAGGTACACCTGTTCTTCACGTTCTGGGGTCTAGACGCGGTCAAAAAAGGCGGGCTGGACAAGGCAAAGCTCCCTGGAATCATGAGCGTCGGCACCGGCATGATGAAGGGAAAAATAAAGAAAGTAGGCATTCCGAGCCTTCCAGAGCTAATGAAGATGTGCAGGGACACGGGGAACGTGAAGATCTACGCGTGCAGCACCACCATGGCTATGATGGATGTCAAGAAAGAGGAACTCATCGATGAGGTAGACGAGATCGTGGGAGCAGCCACTTTCCTTGACCTGGCCATGGACGCACAGGTCCAGATGTTCATCTAGGTGAACACATGGGACGTATGATGATGCTCCTATGCGAGTCCCCCTTCCAGAACGAGAGCGTGGACCACGTCCTCGGCCTGAGCAAGGCGGCCATCGCAAAGGGTCATGACGTTGATATCTACCTGATGATGGACGGTGTCTACGGGCCCGTCACGTCACAGAGCGGCGAGCCATTCCACATGGACAGCGTCAGCGACAGCTTCAAGGAGCTCGTCGAGCTTGGCGTCACCATCAGCGGGTGCAGGGTCTGCATGGAGCTGAGGGGCGTCAATGAGGGGATGATCCCTGAGGGCGTTGACATCGGGGGAATCTTCGACCTAGGCGAGATGGTCGCCGAGGCGGACGTGATACTGAGCATGACGGGGGCGAGATGATTGGAGAAGGAGATACTTATCGTGATCAAGTCGGTCCCTTTCAGGAACCTCAACTATTACGAGGGGCTACGGACGGCTGCCGGGCTATGGGATCACTCTGTAAAGATCCTCTGGTCAGGCAAAGGCGTGTTCGGTGCTCTGAACAAGGTGGATAACGCGTTGACGAAAAAATTCCTGGCTGACCTGCCTGACATCGATATCGAGATGTACGCGGATGGGGCGGCTCTGGAGGAGAACGGTTTCAACGGGGACGACCTTGTGGAAAAAGTCGAGGTCGCGGGCGCCCAGAAGATCAAGGAACTTATCGAGGGGGCCGAGGCCAGCCTCGTTCTAGGTGATGAAATGAAGCTAATAGTGTTAAACACAAACGACAGGGATATCCTGGACAAGGCCATGTCCGCCGAGGCGGATCTGCTTCTCATGCAGGACGCCACCCTCTTCTGTAACAGCGGGAGGAAGGACGCGCCTGGGTTCGGTGACAGGAAGGTCTACGCACTCAAGGTTGACCTTGAAAAGCGTGGGTTCTCAGACCGGATGGTTGAAGGCGTCGAGCTCGTCGATTACGACGGCATGGTAGACCTGTTATTCAGCGAGTACGCAGTAGTGAACCTATAATGACTCAGAAAAGGGATCTTGACTCGGAGATACTGAAGTTACTGGCGAGGGATAGCAGACAGAGCTACCGCGAGTTAGCGAAGCAGCTGGACATCAGCCACGTCAGCGTGTCTTCCAGGGTCAAGGCATTGGAGGAGTCAGGTATCATAAAGGGATATACGAGTGTAATCGATCCCGACAAGCTGGGTTATTACCCCCTCTGCCTCAGGATTGCAGCTTCACAGGGCAGTGACCTAAGTGAGATAGGAGACGAGATCGCGAATCACCCAGAGATCAACGTAGTTATGCGCATCTCGGGTGACTGCGAGATCCTTGCCTTAGCGATGTGTGAGACACGGGAATCCGCGCTAGTCTTGCTTGACAAGATCAACAAGATCAAGGGAATCGCCAGGGCTGAGAGCCACATCGTACTTGAGGCCATCAAGATGAGCGGCATCAAGCTCAAAACCTAATTTTTCGTTTATTTTATCCATCCACAAGGCTCATAGTGGTTACTATGTACCGTGTTAGCGTTGACGTCGGCGGCACCTTCACTGATCTGGTTGCCCTTGATGAGGATTCGGGTGAGATAATCAACATCAAGACGCCTTCTGTTCCAAAATATCCCGAGCAGGGCGTTCTTAACGCGGTCAAGGTATTCCTCGGCGAGCACCCGCCTGGATCAATCAAGATGATCGGGCACGCAACCACTATCGCCACTAACGCGTTGTTCGGGCAGGTTGACCTTGAGCTGCCGAGGACCGGACTCGTGACCACCGCGGGTTTCAAGGACGTCATCGAGATCGGCCGTCAGAGGCGGGCCGAGGTCTACAACCTGTTCTTCGAGAGGCCCCCGATGCTGGTCAAGAGGAGGCACAGGTACACCATCAATGAAAGGATTTCACCCCATGGTGAAGTTGAGGGAAATATTAACCAGGAGGAGCTTGAATCCATCATTCACAAGATCAGGGAGGATGGGGTAGAGTCCCTCGCGGTTGGCTTCATCAACAGCTACGCCAATGCGGCCCACGAGATCCTGGTTAAGAAAGCTCTAGTTGATTCCATCCCAGGGCTTTTAGTTACCGCGAGCCACGAGATTAGCAACGAGTACCGGGAGTACGAGAGGTTCAGCACCGCCGTGGTTAACGCGGTACTGATGCCGGTGATCCACACGTACATCACCCGGCTAGAGGAGGACCTGAACGGTCTCGGTTTGAACACCCAGCTCTACGTGATGCAGAGCAACGGTGGTCTTGCCCGCAGTAACGTGGTGAGCATGAAGCCAGCTACAATAGTCGAGTCAGGACCAGCAGCAGGGGTTATCGCGGCTGCATGGCTCGGGGAGATGACTGGAATAAGGGATATCATCAGCTTCGACATGGGCGGCACGACTGCCAAGGTTGGCACTGTCAGGGGCAGGATACCGGAGGTCGTACCCGAGTACGAGGTAGCCGGCACCATCCACATGGGCAGGCTTGTCAAGGGGAGCGGCTATCCAGTAAGGTTCCCGTTCATAGACCTCGCCGAGTGCAGCGCGGGGGACGGAACCATCGCGAGGGAGCATAACGGCTCGCTTCAAGTGGGTCCCATCAGCGCAGGGGCCCTCCCTGGACCTGCTTGCTATGGAAGAGGAGGCACAGAGGCCACCATCACTGACGCAAACCTTGTTTTGGGGAGACTAAACCCAGAGGAGTTACTCGGAGGAGAGATGAAAGTCCATTCAGAGAAGGCAGAGAATGTCTACAAGGAGCTTGGTTCAAAGCTTGGCATAGACCAGCACGAGGCGGCTGTGAGCGTCATAAGGATCGCCAACAGCATGATGGGGAAGATTCTCAGGATCGTGTCAGTGGAGCGGGGTTACGACCCCAGGGATTTCTCGCTGGTCGCCTTCGGCGGCGCGGGACCGATGCACGTCTGCGCACTGGCCGAGGAACTGGAGATCGACAGGGTCATGCTTCCGAGGAACCCCGGCATGTTCAGCGCCCTCGGGTTGCTCACGGCGGACCTATTCCACGACTACAGCAATCCGGTTCTATCAGGAACTGATGGTGTTGACCCTGACTCAATCGAGGGGCTGTTTAGTGTGATGGAGGAGCAGGGCAGGGCGACCCTGGAGCTTGAGGGCGTCCCAGAGTCAAGGCATAGGTTCCTTAGGACCCTTGATATGAGATACAGGGGCCAGGGATTCGAGCTCAACGTGGAAACAAGTGGGACGTTCATGGTGAAGAGCGTCAATGAAGCCCTTGCTGGGTTCCACAGGAAACACATGGATGTCTACGGCTACATGGACGAGGGCGAGCCAGTGGAGATCGTTAACGCAAAGCTCAGAGCGATAGGTCTCCTAGAGACCCCTGGGCTAGTTGATAGGGGGTTAAGCGGCAGGTCTGAGCCGAGGGAGACGCGAAGAGTGTACTTTGAGTCACTTGGTGACTGGGCTGATACTGGAGTCTACGACAGGAATGGTCTTGGAAAGGAGGTCGAGGGCCCTGCCATCGTTGAG
>CAYLJH010000037.1:0-13467 GCA_964383685.1 uncultured Candidatus Bathyarchaeia archaeon
CCAGGATCGGAGACATTGTTGGAAGATGCGCCTCGCTTGCCGCCCTCCTAGAGGTCTCGGCCTACCCCAAACCCGGAAACGTTCACAGGTTGAGGGATTTTCCTGATACAAAATATGAGCATTTCCTTGCTGGTAGCGTCTCGTTGGGCTCAAGAATGAGGGAACTCGCTGAAAAAGGTAGAAGAATTGGAAACGGAGACCGAAAATGGACTGAGCTGGGCGTTGGAGAAAACATCCTCGTTTCAGTGAAGGACATGATGGCTTGGCAGAGCGGGGGAAACGTACACCTCGGCATCCTCCTCCTATTCTCCCCGATAGCAGCTGCGGCGGGGTCTGTGATGAAGGAAGGCGTCGTTGATATTGTTTACCTGAGAAGTGTCCTTGACGAAGTCATTAGCGGAGCGACCCCACAGGACTCAGTGAACATCTACAGGGCCATTGATGAGGCGATGTCGAAAGAGAACCTTGGAACCGTTGACCAGCTTGACGTTAAGGATACATCATCCCTCGACAGGATTCTTGCTGAGGGGTTGATCCCGCTGGACATTTTCAGGGAATGTCAGGCGAGGGACGCCATCTGCAACGAGTGGGTCACGGGCTTCAACGTCACCTTCACCGAGGGGTACCCTTTCCTCAGGAAGAGGCTTGATGAGGGAGCAACTATCAACGAGGCAACGGTTGATACTTTCCTCAAGATACTCTCAGAGCATCCAGACTCACTGATCCAGAGAAAGTCAGGAACGAAGGCTGCGATATCTGTAAGTGAAAAAGCCAAGGAGATCATTCAAGCTGGAGGGACAGCCACCGAAGTTGGCATGAAAATGATCCAGGTGCTTGACGATGAGCTTTCATCAGAAAAAGGTTCATTGAATCCTGGGACAACGGCTGACCTCACGGCTGCCTCGCTGTTTCTCCTACTTCTCACCGGGTTGAGACCGTGAATCAGGTTACTATGTACTGCCTCAGGTAATGCGGGTACAGCTCACACATCTCTTTGACACTGTTCTGCGTCAGCAGCCCTTTCAGCACCTTGTCCTCGTGGACCCCGATGTGTTTGATGTCGTATTTGTCCATGAGATTCAACGCGTCTTCGAGTGGCGAATCCTGGCTAACCATGATCAACGGCACCGTGATTAGATCTTTGAGGATACCATCCTTGTTTTCAGCCCGTATCAGCCATTTCATGATGTCCTTCAGGGTGACCAGCCCTATCGGCTCGCCGTCCTCGTAGACCACGACCACCTTGTAATCAACGTCAAGCAGCCTGTTTGTGAGGTCCACCAGGTTCTCCGAAGCCTGGGCGATAGGCGGGGCCTTGTTCATCAATACCTTGCAGGGCAGAGTGCAGAACTCACTGTATTCTTTGCTCATATTAGACCACTTCTATGTACAACATTGACATACCCATTTATTTAATTTTCATGTTCGAAAATTGAACAATAAATGAATCAACCGGCGCATGACTGATCAACTAGACAGCCCACAAGAGGAAAACGTTAAAGCCAAATTTCTGTTATCGTTACCCGATGATTCTTGACTCCGGAAAAAGGTACAACTGAGGGTTTAAAGAAAGCCGTGGAAGCGCGAAAGATATCAAAGATAGTGGTCGCCAGCAGGGGAGGAAAATCCGCACTGAGGGTCGCAGAAGCCGTGGGTAAGGGCGTGCAGGTAATCAGCGTCACCGAGTTCTCCTACAGCGACGACGTGAAGAAAAAGATGAAAAAGCTCAAGATGGCCCCCGTCGAGGAGGCCGACCTGGTGATACAGGACAACCGCGAGATGAACGAGACCCTCCTAATGTTCGGGCCAGGGGTCAAGGCCGCGCTGGAGGTGGCGGCCATCGCACAGCAGAGGGGGCTGGTCGAGGGAGAGTTCATCGCCGTGGCGGGCGGGAAAAAGCTGGACACCGTCATGGTCGTCGACACCGTCCACCCCACGCCCGAACTGGTCACTGACCCAGTAAAACAGCTGGCCGTCAAGCAGATCATTACGTCGCCCCTCATCTAACTTTTATCCCCACAACCCACCCCCATATCCATGCCCAGCAAGACAGTCGGGGACACCCTGGAGGAGACCAGGGACCGCCACAGGAGGTACCTCAGGGCCATCAATAACCCAGCCCGCAGGACGGTACTCAGGTCACTCAAGGACGGCAACGACACAACCGCATCCATATCAGCTGACACCGGGATAGACGAGAAAACAGTGGGCTGGCACATCAAGGTACTCATGGACGGATTCTGCGTCGAGGAGAATGGAGCCACGTACACCCTCACCCAAGAGGGCCTCGTCGTGGACTACATGGACAAGTGATTTCTCCCGGATGACGCCAGACATGTTAACGGATCCGATTTAACCTCCGGACTCTTACCCGGTGTTCATAATCCACACAGGGTCGCATCAATTAGTATTTGTCAAACGCAAAAACACGCGCCCGGGGATTGGTAATATTAGTCCAATAGAAATGGATTACTGGTACATATCATCGCAACATAATGCCCTTTACTAACTCACCCATACTGTCAATTCATGCCGAAGAAAAGACGCGGTGTGGCGTCAGTACTGGGTACTTTGATCTTCATAGGCATATTATTCAGCGCAATCATACCGATGCAGCTGGTCATGCAGCAGGTAGACAACATCAAGGAGCAGAAAATACACGATTCAGACAACAACGACCTGCTGCGAAAAAACGAGGTACTAGAGGTCTACCCGATACCACACCTCGCCCAAGACCTACTTAACGTGAGTATAATCAATCTCAGCGCGTACCCAGTGAACATCGTGAGAATCTGGGTGAACGACACTGTCTATCCAATTGATAGCACCGCAAACCCGCTGGAAACAATAACCATCGGAGATATCCCGTTGATCCCGGTCGAGGGAGGGGAGTACGAGGTACGTGTAACCACGGACAGGGGAAACGTGTTCATCAGCCACATAGGCGCGATCTCATACATGGGCGGCGAGTGGATCAGCGAGACCTTTGGCTTCAGGCTGATTTTCCCGTCCAGGCCGGGGAAGGCCGTCAGGGGCAACGACTGGTTGAACGAGGTGCGTGTCTCTATCTCCGAGGGCGGCGAGTATGTTTACTCAAATTACACCATGTACTGGGCCATTAGCGCCTCGGAGGGGTTCTTTGAGCTTGACGCCTCGGGGGATTATGATATCAAGGTCTATATCTGGTGTAGGAACCCTAACCGCTGGGACCTAGTCTACGATCTGCATCACTCGATCTCGTATCCTGATGGTGACCCCATTATTGAGCTAAAGTTCCTCATCGAGGGCGACCAGCTCATCCTCGAATAAGGCCTAGATGGGCGCACGCGCTCGAAAAAAGTGAACGCAAACAACCGTAAGAAACTTTTTCTGACATACGTGGTATCCGTTCACAACGGGTTACCCTTTGACATTTCCTCCCACCCGCTCCCACCCCGAATATAAAAAGTCACCAAGTAACAACCAGCAGGTACCATGCCGCTCCCGGAAATTTTTTTATTCGATATTACCGGTGACAGAAACAAAAAAATTTCCTTATGTCAGGTTACTTGATGCAAACTCGCCGGAAAAAAAATTCGCTTATACCCAGTGGCTGGAGCAAGAATCCCTACGCTCATTTTTCCTTATTACACGCCACTTGACACAAGGAGGGACCCCGAGGAGTGCCATGGTTGACCAAAAAACAACCCAATTTTGTACAATGACCGTAAAAGGTATAGATAACGTAGACAGATTCAGATTGTTCTAAAAATGTTGAGTATCAATAAACTCGCGCATAGCTTAGCAGGGAAGCTCATAGACAACCATGAATACTACAGGGTCGGCGTCACAAAGCTCCCATCGGGGGCAACTGTCATCGACACCGGGGTCAAGGCTCACGGCGGCTACGAGGCAGGGCTCATGGTGACCCGCATAGCTATGGGAGGATTAGGGACAGTCGAGTTGCAGTACGCCGATTATGGAGGGCTACATCTGCCATCAGTGGTCGTATCAACGGACCACCCGGCAGTCGCCCTCTTCGGCGCACAGCTAGCGGGGTGGAAGATCAAGCCGGAGGGGTACCGGGCTGATGGATCCGGTCCGGCAAGGGCGTTAGCGAACAAGCCGAAGGCGGTGTTCAAGAAGATCGAGTACAGGGACGAGGCAGACGTGGCGGTCCTTCTCTTAGAGACGGAGAAGATACCACCGGACTCGGCGGCCTATTACATCGCCGAGAGGGCAAACGTCGAGCCAGAGAAGGTCACAATGGTCCTGACATCAACAACGAGCATGGCGGGCATGGTCCAGATATCCGGCAGGATAGTCGAGACAGGGCTGTTCAGGCTGGACATCCTCGGCCTCGACCCGAAAAAGGTAATGTACGGGGCCGGGTACGCGCCCGTCATGCCGGTCCACCCCGACGAGGGCGTCGCCATGGGCAGGGCGGAGGACGCCTTGACATACGGAGGGGTCACCAGCTACGTGGTCGACGAGGAGGAGGACGTACTCAGGGAGATCGCGGAGAAGGCACCGAGCACTAACTGCAAGGACTATGGGAAATCCAGCTACGAGATCTACAAGGCCGTTGATTTCGATTTCACGAAGATAGACCCGGCCCTGTTCGCCCCCGCGGCCATATCACTGACGTGCGCGGGGACAGGGGCAACCTTCACCCACGGCAGCATCAACAACGAGATAATCAAGAGATCGTGTGCATAGGGGATTCCTTCGATGACAAAGATTGAGGTCACCCTCATCTCGGGGAGGACGGCGAAACAGGGCATCGGGCTGGAGGAGGGAAAGCCATCTGACAGCTACATCCAGAGCGTCAACCACGTAATGTTGAGCCCAGGCGACGCCGAGAAGCTAGGAGTCCAGGAAAAAGACAGCGTCGTGGTCAAGACGGCACACGGAAACGTGACGGTTAACTGGGTCACTGACAAGAACCTTGACCAGGGATTGGTATTCTTCCCGTACGGGCCATGGGCCAACCAGGTATACGGGTCTGGAACGGGGAGCACTGGGATGCCCGTGATGAAAGGGATAGCCGCGACAGTCAAAAAGGGGAAAGGAAAGGTGCTAACCCTGGAAGAAATCGTTGACACGCTCAAGGAGGACGCCTGAGTGGAGCAGACGGACGTCGTGTGCCCATTCTGCGGATGCCTCTGTGACGACCTGGAAGTATCCGTCGAGGACGGGCACATAACCGGGCTCAAGAACGCTTGCGCCGTATCAAGGTCAAAGTTCCTGAACCATGGCAAGCACAGGATTGAGACCGCATCAATTGATAATGAACAAGTCTCAATCGAGGACTCAGTTCAGGCGGCAGTTGAGATATTATCACAAGCAAAACGCCCTCTCATCTACGGCCTCAGCTCCACCGAGTGCGGTGCCATAAGCAAAGCCATCGAGATAGCCGAGGTAACCGGAGGAATAATGGATAACACTTCATCAGTCTGCCATGGACCAACAATTCTTGCCCTCCAGCAGGTCGGCGAGTCAAAGGCATCGCTGGGAGACATCATGAACAGGGCAGACCTCGTAGTATTCTGGGGCGCAAACCCAACGGAAGCCCATCTCCGGCACCTGGTACGTTACTCGGTCATGCCCAAGGGGATGTACGTCGATGGAAGAAAAGGGAGGAAAGTAATCGCCGTCGATGTCAGGAAGACGGGGACGGCCAGGTTCGCCGACAAGTTCGTACAGGTAGAGCCAAACAGCGACTACGAGCTGCTCCAGACCCTGAGAGCGATAGTCAGGGGCGAGGAGTTGGAGGCTGAAAAGGTCGCGGGGGTCAAGATGGATGATATCAAGGCCCTTGCATCAGAGATGGCAGGGGCAAAATATGGTGTGGTGTTTTTCGGATTAGGATTGACCCAGAGCGAGGGACGACATATGAACATAGACGCCGCCGTGGGCCTCGTTGCCGAGCTTAACCGCAAGACAAAGTTCGTGCTGACGCCCATGAGGGGTCACTACAACGTCGCGGGCGCAAACACCGTGGCGACATGGCAGACGGGGTACCCCTACGCCGTTGATTTCAGCAGAGGATATCCACGGTACAACCCAGGAGAGTTCACAGCCGTCGATCTCCTAGCATCGGGAGAGGTTGACGCAGCAATAATAATCGCATCAGACCCAGGGGCAACATTCCCGGCAGACGCTGCAAGGCACCTGGCCAAGATACCGGTGATTACACTGGAACAGAAGATAACGCCGACTACGATGCTCAGCAAGATCGTTATCCCGGTAGCGACGGCGGGAGTCGAGGTTGGAGGAACCGCGTACAGGATGGACGGCATCGCACTAAGTTTGTCGAAACTCGTGGAACCGCCGGAGGGAATCTACTCTGACGAACATATACTGGACATGATTCTCAAGGGGCTAAAGGAGGCAGCGCAATGAAGGATATAATCATCAAGAACGGCTATGTTTTCGACCCGCTGAACGGGATTGACGGCGAGATAATGGATATCTCCATGAGCAAAGGAAAAATTGTCGAGTCCGTAAAGGATGCAAAGGTCATCGACGCCTCAGGGAAGATAGTCATGCCCGGTGGAGTTGACGTGCACAGCCACATCGCGGGGAGCAAGATTAACATCGGCCGCCTCATGCGGCCGGAGGACCACAGAAAGGACGTCGTCAAGAAGAGCAGCGTCACGAGGAGCGGAGTTGGATACAGCTGCCCGTCCACATTCGTTACAGGGTACCGGTACGCTCAGATGGGGTACACCAGCGTCATGGAGGCAGCGATGCCCCCCATTGGGGCGAGGCACGTCCACGAGGAGCTCAACGACACACCCATCATCGACAAGGCGGCGTTCACTCTTCTCGGTAACAACTACTTCGTCATGAAGTACATCAGGGATGGAGATTTCGATAAACTCAAGGCATACATGGCCTGGCTTCTGCGAGCCACAAGGGGGTACGCTGTAAAGATCGTCAACCCAGGGGGGGTCATGAACTGGAAGTGGGGGCGAAACGTCTTCGGGCTTGACGGAAAAGTCGAGGACTATGAGATTACACCCCGCCAGATCGTCACCGCCCTCGCAAGGGCCAACGAGGAGCTTGAATTACCCCATACAATCCACCTGCACTGCAACAACCTGGGGATGCCGGGGAACTACAAGACCACCGTTGAGACCATGGAGGTGGCAAAAAAGATCAAGCCAAAGAAAGGCCGGAAGACCACCATCCACGTTGTACACTGCCAGTTCAACGCACTCGCGGGGGATAACTGGATGAACGTCAAGTCAGGGGCATCACATGTTGCGAAATACGTGAACGCGAACGAGCACGTCACCCTCGACCTGGGGCAGCTCATATTCACAGACACAACCACTATGACAGGGGACGGCCCTTGGCAGTTCGCACTCTGGAACATGACGGGAAACAAGTGGGTCAACAGTGACGTTGAGATGGAGGCGGGCGCAGGAGTCGTGCCCTACACGTTCAAGAAAAACAACCCGGCCAACACTGTCCAGTGGGGAATAGGCTTGGAACTAGCCCTGTTAATCAAAGACCCGTGGAAGGTCTACATGACGACGGACCACCCCAATGGGGGACCTTTCATCTACTACCCCAAGGTCATGGCCTGGCTCATGAGCAGGCAGGCGCGAACCGATACAATGAGGGAGCTAAACAAGGCGGTCCTCAAGCGCACGGGGCTCGCAAGTAACTACCGCGAGTACACCTTTAACGAGTTAGCGGTGGCCACAAGGGCGGGTACCGCCAAAGCCCTAGGGTTAAAAGACAAGGGCCATCTCGGAGTTGGAGCCGACGCGGACATTGCAGTCTATAATATTGACCCCACGGAGTGGAGACCAAGCAAGTACAAAGAGCTAGAGAAGGCGTTCGCCAAGGCGGCATACACCATAAAAGGCGGACAAGTCGTCGTTAAGGACGGCGAGGTGACTTCTACGCCCATGGGCGCAACCCACTGGGTGGATGCCAATATACCTGATGCGATCAAGGCTGACCTCATGAAGGACCTTGAGAGAGACTTTAAACAATATTACACCGTGAGCCTACGCAATTACCCGGTGGAGGACGAGTATCTACCGGTTCAGAAGGTTCACAAAGCGGGAGGTAAATGGAAATGAGCTTTCTAGTTAACGGCGTCCAGGTTGAGGACACATTCGCAGAGGGCTTCTCTATGTGGGGAAGCAGGCTGATCATTACGGCGGCGACCCAGAAATGGGCAAACATCGCGGCAACCTCAATGTCAGGATACGCCACAAGCGTCATAGCCTGTGACTGCGAGGCAGCGATCGAGAAAGAAATTCCAGCAGATGAGTCACCAGACGGGAGACCTGGAACAGCGGTGATGGTCTATGGTTTTTCGAAGAAAAAGTTGGCTGCCTCCATGCTGAGCAGGCTTGGACAATGTGTTCTTACCTGCCCAAGCACGGCCGTGTTCAACGGTTTACCTGAGAAGGACGCCGACACGATGCTTGACATCGGTAAGAGCATCCGTTTCTTCGGTGATGGATACCAGGTAAAGATGCGGATGGGAGACGGCTGGCAGAGCCGGAAACGCTACTGGAGGATACCCGTCATGGAGGGCGAGTTCCTCATCGAGGAAAAGATAGGGGCCAAGAAAGCGGTCGCAGGAGGAAACCTGTTGATTATGGGTGAAACAGAGGACATCACGCTAAAAGCGTCCGAGGCAGCAATAGAAGCGATTCATGAAGTGCCGGGAGTAGTCACCCCGTTCCCAGGTGGACTGTGCAGGAGCGGGAGCAAAGTAGGGTCCCAGTACGCTTTCCTACGCGCAAGCACGAACACGCCGTTCTGCCCTGCGATAAAGCACAGCTTCAAGGACAGCAAGGTCCCCGACGGGGTCAACTCGGTACTTGAAATAGTCATCAACGGGTTTGACCAATCCTCAGTAATGAAAGCAATGGGGGTCGCTGTGAAAGCCGCCACCAAGTTTGATGGCATTAAGTGGATTACCGCGGTCAACTTTGACGGTAAACTTGGGAAATTCCAGATGAGCTTGAAGGAGAGTGTGGAGAGTGCCTGAATTGAAGAAAATAGTGCTAACCCCGAAGGGCTTCAGTAAGATTCCCATCGAGGCTGACGTAATTACACCTGATAACTTTGCTGGCAAGACCATCCCGGAGATCAGGGAGATGGAAATCTACTACGGAAACAAGGTCTACCCGATGAAAGAATACATCCACGCCCAAGGTAAGGTAGCCGAGACCCCCGAGGAGCAGTTGATTGTGATGGACGGAGACGCCCGTCACATCAAGCACATCGGGGAAGGCATGACCACGGGGCGCATCGTCATCCAGGGAGACGCTGGGATGCACACGGGCGCTCAAATGACCGGCGGAGACCTTACAATAGCGGGAGATGTTGGGGACTGGTGCGGGGCCGAGATGAAGGGAGGGTTAATCAGGGTCCTCGGGAACGCAGGCAACCTTGTCGGTGCAGCTTATAGGGGCAGCGCGGAGGGAATGACCGGTGGATGTATCCAAGTCAACGGTAACGCCGGGTCTGAAATCGGCTCTTTCATGAGGCGAGGGATGATCGTCGTAACAGGAGATACGGGACCATTCACGGGAGTCCACATGAACGGAGGTGAGATACTGATCTTCGGAAAGGCTGGAAAGAGACTTGGAGCCCAGGCCAAAGGAAATGGAGGCTTCATAGCCTGCTTCGGAGGCGTAACTGAACTGCTTCCAACATACAGGTATGACACCACCTATACGCCCATCTTCATGAGACTATACATCAGGCAGCTATCGAATAACCTCGGCATAGACACTGCAAAGTACTTGGACAAGCCTATGAGACGATACAGGGGCGACCTAGCTGTTGGCGGAAAAGCCGAAATACTGGTGGCTGAGAAGGCGTAGTACGTGAAGGTAGGCATCATCGGCTCGGACAGGAAAGAATGGCACATTTCCCGTCTCCTAAAGGGCTTCGAGAAGAGGGGAGCAGAGTCGTACCTCCTCCCCGTCACAAAATTACATGCTAGGATCGGTGGAACGCCCAGAATCTCAGTTAGAGGGTTCGGAGTCGAGGACTATGACGCAGTAATCGTCAGGAGGGTTCCTGGTGGGACCGCGGAACAGGTCTTCTACCGCATGGACGCCCTGAGGCGCATCGAGGACATGGGAGTCAAGGTCATCAACCCAGCCAAGAGCATCGAGAAAGCCGTGGACAAGTACTACACCTCCGCGCTTCTTGAGGACGCGGGGATCAACACTCCGCGAACCATTGCCACCGAGAGCTTCAGCGAGGCCATGAAGGCGTTCGAAGAGCTGGGAGAAGACATCGTTGTGAAGCCGCTATTCGGTTCACTCGGCATGGGTATCACAAGAATATCCAACGAAGATGTAGCATACCGAGTCTTCCGGGCTCTGGAGATGACCAAGAGCGTGTACTATATCCAGGAATTCATCCCACACGGGGGAAGGGACATCAGGATCTTCATCATCGGGGACCATGTTGTCGCGTCGATGCAGCGGGTCTCAGATGACTGGAAGACCAATATCAGCAGCGGCGGGAAAGCCGCCCCGTACACCCCCAGCGATGAGGCAATCGAGATGAGCCTGAAAGCGTCAAAGAAACTTGGGTTGATGTACACAGGCGTTGATATCATCGAGACGGAAGACGAAGCCTACGTTATTGAGCTCAACAGCACACCAGGCTGGGAGGGACTCCAATCGGTCACAGAGCTTGACATAACCGAGGCTCTAATAGACCACGTGATAACTAAGCTCGGGTAGAGTTGTATACCGTGAAGCCGAAAGACAGGGATTTTATCCAGACTGGGGATGACCACCTGTTCTGCGTGGTTGGATATCTCCACCCTCCAGATGGTTACACAGCATACCTAAAGTACGTGCCATCGCTCGACGGGAAATGGGAAAAGGATGGACAGAGGTACAGCAGGACGCTTCCCTTTTACCACGTAAGCCAGATGGAGAACACGTACAGGTACATCAAGGAGAAATACCCTCAATACCTGTTCGATTGCCATGTTCGAAACATAACGATTTCATGGGTGCCCAAGAATCATGTGAAACAATACTACAGCGCGAGGGAGAAACTCCAAGAGATCAAGGAGAGAGGAGCAAATGACCCCCTTGAACGAAAACTTTTAGACCTCTCAACAGTCCTTGAGGAAAAAACCGGAATAAAAAACAGCCTCGGTGTGACGGGAAGCATCCTGACTGGGACCCATAACCCCTCTTTCAGCGACATTGACCTCACAGTCCACGGATACGATGCTTCAAGGAAGCTCATTGAAGCAATAAGGGAGCTGAAAGAAGAGGCAGACATCGTGAAACCAGTTACGCCCAAGGAAAAAGAGGTGTGGGCGAGGAACAGGGCTGAAAGGTTCCCGCTAAGCATCGATGATATGAGGAACATCGCCGAGAAAAGGTGGAACTACGGGTACTTTGAGGACACTTACTTCTCAGTCCACCCCATAAGAACAGACAAAGAGATAAACGAGGCATACGGCGACAACACGTACCACAGAAAAAAAGTCGTGGAAGGTACTGCAACGGTCAGCGATAACAGAGAATCCATTTACTTACCCGCGATTTACGAGGTTGAGAGCGCAGGCGAGATCTCGGAGGTCGTTTCCTTCGAGGGTCTGTACGGTAGCTTATTCGAGGTAGGGGATAGAATCCAGTTCAAAGGTGTGCTTGAAGAAATTAAGGGTCGTAACCCCCGTCACCGAGTTTTAGTAGGGGGCGCGGGCTCCCCTGACAGTAACATTAAATGGGTTTGACCTACTCGGGGTAGGGGTTCCATCTCTCCTCGACGTACTTGGCTATGCCACTGGAGTCGAGGGGCCCGACGGACACGCTCCACCCTGAGGCTTCCTGTATCTCGCCGCTGAGGCGGGCGGACCTACCGGGGATGATGATGTTCCTATGCTTCACCTTATCCGCCAGCTTGAACTCCTTTATGGCCTCGGCCACCGTGTCGGCTGTCATCTTCCGGCCCGCCACTGCGCTCTCCACGCTCATGCCCTCGCTGTCAACCACCAGTAGGTAGCTGTCAACCTTGGCGTTCTCGATGTCGTTGGCCACCGTGTAGTAGGTCAACGCAAAGTTTGTGGTCATGAGCACAGGCGAGTCCTCAGTGGGCGAGCCAATAGCGATCAGCTCCGCTTCCACCGCCACGGGCTTCCTCGGGTCGGTGTATAGGTTCGACCTCAGGAACACCTGGGGCAGCAGCGACCAGCCGCTGATGCCGTGTATTACGATCATGTCAGCGAACCTGGCGATGAGCACACCCGCTAGCTGTGCCTCGTTCCACTCGTTCAGGACGGGGTCTTCCTCCTCAACGGACCACGCCACCATGGGTGCCCCGAGAAGCGGGTATCCTAGACCTTCCTCCTCCTCGTTTATCGAGTCCCACCTGAGGGTCGTGAAGATATCCAGGTTGGTGGACATGCTCTGGATTGGCTGTGTGCCTGGGTCCAGCACTATGTCCTCAAGCCCGTACTCCTCAAGTGTCAGGGCTATGCTCTTTAGCGTGTCAAGGTCCATCGGGGAGTAGGCGACCAACGGGCAGCCGTACTTTAGGGCCAGCTCGGCCATCTCCATCCAGTTGTCCTTGGTGGCACCGTGGATTAGCGGCCGTTTACCGACCACCAGCTCCAGCCCCTTCTCCATTACCTTGGGGTCGTGGGCGCAGAGCATCAGCGGCTTCCTCGTCAGTTCGCTTGCCTTCTTGACGGCCTCAGCGAACTTTACTGGGTTCCCGCTAGTGGATCTTATGGACAGCATGTCCAGTGTAAGGTCCATACCGATGTAGTTGAAGCTGAAATCATTGAGAACGTGAATCCTTGTCTCAAACTCCTCGTCCCCCATCTCGTCACTGACATCGATGGCGATTGCGGGTTGGTTGAAGTAGGTGAAATCGTGCCTGTAGAGCACGTACTCGCCTCCCAGCGTCAGTACGTTCTCACCTGTGCCGACCTCGACGGCTTTCACCGCGGGCTTCAGTAGTGCCCAGAGCTCCGCGTATGCCCCCGTGTACTCCGGCACCAGTAACGGCTTGCACTCCTCAAGAGATGCCTCCCTGTTCACCAGCTTGGCCGCGTAGGCCATGCAGTTGGTCTCTCCGCACTCCTCGCAGTTGGTGCCGGGTAGTAGCTTGTAGATCTCGATGGGGCTCAGTTCTTTCGCCGGCATCTCACTTACCTCCTATGGTCACAGTGACCCAGTCCGTGATCTCGGTGGGCTTAACCCCCTTCATGAGGCTGTCTATGGTCTTCTTCATGGCGTTCACCGCGGCTGGGTGCATCATCATGAAGTAGTCAACGCCTGTGAGGAGCAGGGTCTGACCCGTGATGGTCTCCCATATGGGGCCCCTCAGCTCCCTTGGCGCAAACTCTGGGCCCATCTTCATCCACGCCTCCCTGGCGGCCCACGCGTTGGTGGTCCCGCTGGACATGGGGTGGTTGAGCTCTGGGTCGCCTTTGAGCGCGGACAGCCTACACCGCTCCATGAC
>CAYLJH010000038.1:0-13431 GCA_964383685.1 uncultured Candidatus Bathyarchaeia archaeon
TATCGTTTTCACAAGCATCGGCGTCCTGTGCTGGCTCCAGGACATCGAGGAGTGGTCCAGGATCGTCGCTCATTACCTGAAATCAGGCGGCACGTTCCTCCTGGTGGAGTCCCATCCAGTTATGTGGGTGTTCGATGACGAGTCAGAGGGACTTGAGATCAAGTACAGCTACTGGCACAACAAGGAGCCCCTGGTGTGGGATGAGGACGGCACGTACGCCGACGAGGACGCCAAGGTGACCAACAAGAAGAGCTACGAGTGGCAGCACACCGTCAGCGATATCATCAACAGCCTCATCAAAGCGGGGCTCGTGATCAAGCACATCGGGGAGTACAAGCAGCTGCCGTGGAAGTACGTGCCCATGTCAGTCAAGGGCGAGGACGGCGAGTACAGGATACCGGATGACCCGCTGCCCCAGATGTGGAGCGTAAAAGCCGGAAAGCCCTAGAGGGGGATATCCAGTGTCTCTTTCTGTGTGCTGAAGGCGATGCTGCTGAGGCATTTCTCGACGCCCTCGATGTTCCTGAGGTCCTTGTTGATAAAGTCGCCAATCTCCTGGACGTTTTTGGTCTTCAGCTTGACCAGTATATCCCAGTCGCCGGCCACTATGTGGACCTCCTGCACGTTCTTGTAGGCGGCTATCTTTTTGGCGATGGTGTTGATGTTCAACGGGTTGTTCTTGGGGTCCTTGAACCTCATGGTGATGAGGAGGAAGCTGGTCGTGGGCAAGTCAAGCTTGACGGGGTCCAGTATTGGCTTGTACCCGAGGATGACCTCGTTCTCCTCCATCTTCTTGACCCTGTTGTAGACGGTCGTGACGGGAATCCCAAGCTCACCGGCGATGGCCTTGTATGATTTGGTCATGTCCTCCTGGAGGAGCCTGAGTATCTGGCGATCCTTGTCATCAACCAACATGTTGGAACAACATTCCATCTGGTAATATAAAAATTGAATGAAATATAGAACTGGAGGGGTCTTGTATGGAGGAAAATGATGAATATTCGGTTCCCCGGCTGAGATATGGGACACTCACATCAACGTTGGCGTGCTAGGATGTTTTATATCATTAATATGCCTAGTCAAGCTCGATTTTATGATCAAGCGTGAAACAATCTACTTCGAGGAGGGCGGGGAGGAGTACACCGATGAGACACTCAAGGCCAGCCTGAAGGCGGCTAAGGAGCTCGATATCAAGACAGTCATAGTGGCATCCAACAGGGGCGTCACCGGGGTCAAGGCGGCGGAGATGTTCAAGGACACGGGTATTCAGGTCATCGTGGTGGGTCACCAGATGGGCTTCCCGGTGCCCAAGGTGCAGCAGTTCCTGCCCGAGAACTGGGAGAAGATCGAGGCGCTGGGCGGGGTCATCAACCTGGGCACGGATGTTGTAACAAACAGCATCAGGATGAGGCAGAAGCTGGGGCACAGCCCCATGAGCATAATCTGCCAGACCCTCAGCAGTCACAAGGTCAAGGTCAACGTGGAGATCGTGGCAAAGGCGTGCGACGCAGGCCAGGTCCTGCCGGGTGACCGTGTCATCAGCATCGCCGGCAGCCACCTTGGGGCAGACACATCCGTGGTGTTCCATGCAAGCGACAGCCCCAACATCCTGGACATCAAGCCGTTGATGTACATCGCATTCCCAATGAGCAGGGCCAAGGCTGACAAGGACTACATGGCCAAGCGGGCCGCTGCCAAGAAGAAGTAACCCTTCTTTTTTTCTTTCTAGCAAGTGATTTAGGTAAAGTACCCGCATCCATACCTGATTGAATTGAAGCCATTCCCGGTATTACTCACGTTTGACCTCGACGGCGAGACGGCCTTTGAGGAGATGCATCCCGGTATCCCGTACTATGTTACTCAGGGGGGTTACGGACCCAGGAAAGGGGTCTACAGGATCATGGACCTCCTCGACAAGTACAGCATCAAGGGCACCTTCTGCGTCGTCGGGCAGACAGCTAAACGTTACCCCGAGGCCGTGGAGGAGATAGTGAGCAGGGGGCACGAGCTTGCCTGCCACGGTTACACCCACAGGGGATACAACGCGTTAGAGCCTGAGGAGGAGAAAGAGGCCATAATCAAGAGCAGGGAGATACTGGAGGACGTGTACGGTATGCCAATCGTGGGCCACAGGACGCCCCGTTGGAGGCCAAGTGTCCGGACCCACAAGAACCTACAGGAGCTGGGCTTCAAGTGGAACAGCGACTACATGGGGGCCGAGGACAGCTTCTGGAACACGGTAGACGGGGAGAAATCCAAGCTCCTTGAGATACCGGTGGCGTACAACTTGGACGACTGGACCTTCTACTTTGACTGGGGGGCCACGGTAGCCGAGACCGTTGATGTCTGGGAGATCGAGTTCGATGCACGGTACAAGGACAGGTCAATGTACTGTCTGACGAACCACCCACAGGTGACAGGACGGCCCTCACGGCTACTGTGTCTAAAAGGGATAATCGAGCACGCCCTCAAGTACCCCGATGTGGAGTTCATGAAGGCAACCGATTACGTGGAAGAGTACTGGGGCTAGCAGCTCCAGTAGATGTCGTCAAGGTACCTCTGACCGGTATCGGGCAGGATTGTGACGACGTTCCTGTCCTCGCCCAGCTTTGAGGCGATCTGTTTCGCTGACCACACGTTGGCTCCCGAGGATACGCCTACACATAGTCCCTCCTCGCATGTCAACGCGGCCATAGTGGTCATGGCGTCATAGTCGCTGCAAAGGATCACGCCGTCGATGAGGTCCATGTGATCCTCCACGATCTGGGGGACAAAGGACTCGCCGATGCCCTCGATCTTGTGGGGGATGCCCTCGGGGATTGGCAGGTCCTTTCCGTAATACATGTTGTAGAAAGCCGGTGCCGGCTCTGGCTCAACCGCGTATATCTTGCAGTCAGGGTTTGCCTCCTTGAGCACCTCTGCGACCCCCGCAAGGGTCCCGCCTGTGCCTATTCCAGCGCAGAAGGCGTCAACCTGGCCCAGCTGGTCTAGGATCTCCTGGCCTGTGATGTTCTGCGCCTTGACGTTGTCCGGGGTTGCAAACTGGTTGAGCAGGTAAGCCCCCCTCTCCTCCACTACCTCGTTTGCCTTAGCCACAACCGCGGCTACACCCAACTCGTTGGGGGTGAACACCAGCTCCGCTCCGTACCTCGTCATCATGCCCGCCTTGACTGCGCTCGTGGTGTCAGGGGTTACGATGCACGCCGAGTACCCCTTGATGGACGCGATCATTGACAGCGAGACGCCGGTGTTGCCGCTGGAAGCCTCGACGATGAGGCCTCCGGGTTTCAAGTCGCCCCGTGCCTCGGCCTGCTCAATGACATGCTTCACCATTCGGTCCTTGATACTTCCGCTGGGGTTTGTGAACTCCATCTTTGCGTAGATACCCGCCTTTCCTGGCTCAGTGATCTTGTTAAGTTTGAGGAGGTTCGTGTTTCCAATTAGGTCAAGGACGCTGTTCATGACCTTTGGTTTTGAGCATTGACATGGTGCCAAAGTTATCAGGTTTTCTGCTTGTTCACTCTATATATAATGAGGATTATTATTCGCCCCCGATCGGCTTAACTCGGTCAAATGGGTAGGGTTACCATGTCATCTGATTACGACCGGGCTTACACTTTCATCTACTATAACGACGTGAAGGAGGCGGAGCCGTTCTACAGGGACCTGCTAGGGCTCAGGCTGGAGTACGAGAGCGACTGGGTGACACGTTTCTGGGTCACCGATCATTACGCGATAGCGGCGGTTCAATCCGGCAGGGGCTTCATGAACGCAATGGAGGACAAGCCGGTCATCCTGTGCATCGGCTTGAAGGATGAGGCGGACATCGAGGCTCTCTACAAGAAACTCAAGGACGCCGGGGTCAAGATGCGCACCACTGAGGTTGAGCTACGTGAGACGGAGGGCAGGATATTCTTCTGCGAGGACCCCGAGGGGTACATCGTAGAGGTCGTTCAGAGGCCAAAGCAATGAAGCGGGTCCTAGTTATCGAGAACCTTGACAAGTACCCCTCGATAATCGAGGCAAAAGGGGCACATGTACACGTGTTCAAGGCACACGAGATGAAGGACGGGGACACGTTCCCGCCCGTTGATGAGTACGGCGGCTTCATCGTTGGTGCCATGCCCGAGGATGTCCACGAGAAGGACGACCACTACTGGATGAAACAGGAGTGGGAGTACCTCCAGGAGATAATTAACAGCGGCAAGCCCTGTTTCGGCATCTGCGGAGGGGGGCAGCTTCTGGCGTACAGGCTGGGAGCCAGGGTGCATGGGTGCCCGAAGGAGATCGGGATTTACACTATCAAGCTGACTGATGCAGGGGCGGCAGACCCCCTTTTCGAGGGCATACCTCGCGAGTTCAAGGGATTCCTCTGGCACGGGAACACGTTCGAGATACCTGAAGGAGGGGAACTGATCGCCACAGGGGACCCTTGCCCCGTTGAGGGCTTCGTTAAGGGCAACATCAGGGGCATCCTGTTCCACTTTGAGGTGGACTATGAGGAGCTATCCAGGTGGTTGGACCACTGGGAGAGCGGCCTCTCGGCCGTGAACAAGACTCGGGACCAGATGCTGGCAAACGTTAGGGCGGTTGAAGCAGATATGCGGATGAACTCCGAGAGGCTGATATCTAACTTTTTGAAAATGATTGATTAGGCGATGTACGCCTCGCATTTTTTACCGGTCAGTTCAAGGTACCGCCCTGACACCTTTTCCACGAACCCGTCCACACTGGTCTTCTTGACGAGGCTGACCGTGCACCCTCCAAAACCGGCCCCCGTCATCCTTGATCCGTAACATTCACTGATGTCGTGGGTCGCATCCACCAAGATGTCCAGTTCTTTACAGGTGACCTCATAGTCAATGCGGAGGCTCTTATGGCTCGCGTACATGAACCTGCCAAACGCCTGCATATCTCCTTCCTTGAGGAGCCTCAGGGAGTCCAGCACCCGCCCGTTCTCCGTGACCACGTGCCTTGCCCTCCGGGCGATAACGTCAGGGAGCTTTCTCCATGCCCCCTTGAGCATCTCATCGTCCACGTCCCTCAGCGCCTTGACCTCGGGGTGTTCCTCGCTGATGATCCTGACGGCCTCGTCGCACTGGGACTTCCTGACGTTGTAATCCGAGCCGGATAGCTCCCTGGAGACCATTGTGTTGAGTATGACGAAGGCGTAATCCGGGTCGAGGTCGTGGAGGCTGTGGGCGTTGGTCCTGCAATCAACGAACAGCGCCTTGCCGTACTCCCCCATGCCGCTGACGAACTGGTCCATGATCCCCGACTGGACGCCGAGGAACTCGTTCTCGCATTGCTTGCCGATGTACGCCATCTCGATGGGGCTGATACCCAGATCGAACGTTTCATTGAGGGCACGTACCATTGCCGTCTCAAGGGCCGCGCTGCTGCTGAGCCCCGCACCGAGGGGCACATCGCCGTGGATGCTCAAATCAAAGCCACTCAGGATGTAGCCTCGCCCCATCAGTGAGTGAGCCACGCCGAGGACATAGTTGGCCCACAGGTGCTCCTTGTCGTAGCTGATTGAGGAAAGCCTGTGCTCGGCCCACTCGTTAAAGTCCATGGCTTGGAGCCTAACAATATCGTCCTCACGGGGACTGATTGTGACCCAGAGGTATCTATCAATGGGGGTGGGCAGCACGAAGCCGTCGTTGTAATCGGTGTGCTCGCCGATGAGGTTCACCCTTCCGGGGGCCTTGAACACCCTCGGTTCCCCGCCGTATGACTTGATATGCCGTTCCACGAGCGCCAACAAGATTAACCGTATCCCTCATCGCGGGGTTTGTATTTAACCTAAGCCCCCACGGGTGTTATTAGCCCCCTAGGCTCTGGTTTCTGCATGATTAAGACAAACAAGCACAAGCTCCTGACCTTGGAGTTCCAGGGACAGGTAGCCCCTGCCCAAGTCGTCAGGACGTACCAGGCGACATGGGACGGCAGAGCCAAGATGTGCATCGGCATCGGCGGCATCAACTACAACCTCAAGACGGGGATGGATGTTTTCGGCTGGGCGAACGGCGACAGGGCCGAGCCGGGGGTATCAACGGACGGCGTGGGCAACGACGGCCAGAAGAACGGTTACAGGCAGAAGACGGGGATGGGTAACAAGGTCCAGGTCACCAGCGGCGACGCAAAGGGCGATTACGGCACCGTCATCGGCAAGCACGGGTACAGGCTCCCCGGCAACGTCCAGCACGTTCAGGTACATTTCAACGACAAGAGCCTGGACAACCTGAACATCGGTGACAAGATCAAGGTGAAGGCCAGGTGTATCGGGCTGAAGATCAAAGGTTACGACGACGTGATGATACACAGCGGCAGCCCAGAACTCGTCGAGGGAATGGGAATCGAGGACATCAAGGGTAGACTCAAGGTGCCCGTGGCCCTTGAGGTCCCAGCCAAGATTGTCGGGGCAGGCTACGGTTCCCAGGCCCACAGCAGCCACATCGATATCCAGACCTGTTACCCGCCTGATATCAAGGAGTACGGCCTTGACCGGCTCAGGTTCGGGTACATCGTGGCGTTGCGGGACGTGAGCTGCAACTATGGCCGCCACTACTACAGGGGCGCGACTACAATCGGCATCGTCTGCAGCGGCCCCAGCGAGATAAGCGGTCAGGGAATCGGGGTGACTACAATCCTCAGTAACCTTGATGGTAAGATCGAGCCCGTTGAGTCCAAGGACGCCAACCTGGTGAACATCCTGGAGCTGGAGTAATGCTCAAGACCAACAAGGACAGACTCATCGAGACCGCTGTCGAGGGCGTCGTGCAGCCTGCAAGCGGGCGCGGCTTCAGCGTTACGTGGGACGGCACGCCAAAGAACAGCATAGGCACCACCAGCATCAACTACACGGCAACCATCGGTGACCCGGTCTACAAGTGGGCTGACGCAGACCACGTCGAGCCCGACATCACCATTCAGGGAAGGGACAAGCCCAGCGCAGGTGACTGCGCCATAGCCTCACTGGCATGCATCGGTAACCCGGCCAAGGTGGTCTCGGGGGACGCCAAGGGCTCAAAGGGAGTGTTCATCGGGAGGCATGCAGGTGCCGATGACCTGGTATGGTTCCCGGATGATGTCAAGGAGAAGCTGACCCTCGATGACAGGGGGCAGATCAGGTCAAAGGGGATGGGCCTCGTGATCCAGGGTTTCGAGGACGTGAAGGTAAACAAGTGCAGCCCCGGGTTCCTTGAAAAGATCGGCATAGAGGTCAAGGGCGGCAAGCTTGTGGTCCCCGTTGTCGCGGAGCTGCCCGGTTACATCCTTGGAGCCGGCATCGGTTACGACCCGAACATCGAGACCGTTGACTATGATATCCAGTCAACGTGCCCCGAGACCAACGAGGAGTTCAACATCGCGGGCCTGCGGTTGGGGGATATCATCGCCATCAACAACCATTACGATGCATGGGGGAGGGGCAGGTACGAGGGCTCGGTTACAATAGGCGTAATCGTCCACGGCTGGAGCGATTTCGCGGGCCACGGGCCAGGAGTTAACCCAATCCTGGCCGCTCTGCCGGGAAAGATCGAGACGAGGAGCGACCCAGACTCTAATATCGGTTACATACTAGGCATACGGGAGAAGCCGCAATGACTATCAAACGACAACCCGAGACCTACAGCCTCTACGGGGAACCACTCTACAAGAGCCCCATCATGCTATGGCTCCCCGAGGAACCCGAGGCGTACGAGGCAAAGATCAAGGAACTCAACGACGATTACGAGGAGGCGAAGAAGGACTACGCCGCCAACCCCGATGACCCCGAGAAGCTCCTCTGGTTAGCGAGGAAGACCGAGATACTCGGAAACTTCATGGAGTCAACCGGGCTCTACAGCGTCGGCATTGAGAAGTGGCCCGACAAACCCCAGTTCTACCGGTTCAGGGGCCACAGGTTCGCGCTGCTGAGAAGGCTGGACCTGGCGATTGCTGACTTCAACAAGGCGGCGGAGCTCATCGAGGGCAAGGAGGATATACCCGAGGTGTACGCCAGCGGTCCTAACCCGGACAAGCTCGGCATCTCCAGCTTCAACTGGAACGTCTACTACCACCAGGGCTTCACCTACATTGCAGCTGGCATGTTCAAGGAAGCCGAGGAGGCTTACTGGAAGTGCTTCGACAACATTGATGTGGTCGAGAGCACCGTGTCAACGACCCACTGGATAATCATGGCCCTGTTAAGGCAGGGGAAGAAGGACAAGGTTCAGGAGCTACTGGACAAGATCGAGCTTGACATGAGTCTAGTGGAGGTGGGTGCCTATTATGACACCCTCAAGATGTACAAGGGCGTGTACACGCCAGACGAGTTGCTGGACATGTACAGGGCAAAGGGAGGCGTCAGCTTCATGGTGCCCGCCCAGGCCATCGCCAACATGTACCTCGCCGAGGGGAAGACTGAGAAGGCCGTTGAGCTCTACAAGGAGCTCCATGAGAAGGGAAACTGGACCGGCGGGGTCCACCTGATTGCCGAGGCAGAGCTCAAGACTCTTGGCGTTCAGCTCTAACCCTTGTCAGGAAGCCGTCAATGGCCCGGAGGGCCTCGTTTTTTTCATTGTAAGTGATTAACTCGTTGAAGTTGCTGCCGTTGAGCATCGCTGATGTCCTCTTGCCCGGGCTCTCCCGGTACAGGAGCAGTATTGGCTTGCCCCACTCCTCGGCCTTTCCTATCTCATAGCCCACGCCCAGGCTTGGGGCGGTTATCTCACCGATGACGGCGTCGGCGCTCCTCAGCCAGTTGATGTCGGTCTCCCAGATCTCCCTGTCGTCCTTCTTGATCTCGTCCTCGTAGTTGAAATCAAAGCTGTGCTCCGTGAGCACCTTGTCAGTCCTGGAGATGTGCCCGATGAGCTCCTGGAACCAGTCCCTGTCGGGTGCCTCGCCCCTGATGCTGCCCGCGAAGTAGACCCTCATGGTGCTCACTAGATGGTTCGTAGCACGATAATCGTGTTGGTCTTCTCGACGCCCTTGATCTTCCTGATGTCCTCGATGCACCTGTTGATGCCGTCGATGTTGACGCTGCTTGAAACAAGCAGGATATCATACTCGCCAGTCACCTCGTAGACCCTCTCCACGCCATCCAGCTCGATCACCCCTTTGGAGACCTGGTACGTCGGTGTGGCTGGGTCCACGGCGATCATTGTGACTGCCCTTACTCCGTGGCTGGTGGATTTCTCGATGGTGAACTTCTTGATGACCCCCGTGCTGATGAGGCTCTGTATCCTGTTCCTGACGGCTCCCTCGCTGAGCCCCACTAACTTGCCTATCTCGACGTAGGTCATCCTGGCGTCCTCCTCAAGGAGGTCCAGTATCCTCTCGTCTATCTCATCGACCATGCTAAGGAAACCGCAGTGGTTTGATTAAAAAGGTGCGGAAAGCGTGGGCTAGAATAGGGCTGATGAAACCCTTGTCCTCTCAAGGAACTCGTCCAGGGTGCCCTCAAAGTGCCCAGGTTTATGGGTTACCTCCAGGTTCCACGGCTTATCGTAGCCCGTTCCCTTGATCCATGCGGAGACCTTGCCCCAGTCAATGATCCCCCACCCTGGGTACTGGTGGTCGTCGCCCGTGCCCTTGTTGTCGTGGAGGTGGACCACCTTGAGCCTGTCGCCGAAGCCCATGATATAATCCAGGTTCCCGTTGATGTTGGCGTGGCCAGAGTCGTAGCAGAACCCGATGAACTCGGGCTCGTAGAGGGCGAAGTAGTCCTCAAGTGTGATGTGGTCGTCCCTGCTGCAGTTCTCTATCGCCAGTGTCACCCCCAGGTCCAGGCAGAGTTCACGAACCGATTCAAGCGCCTTCTTTGACCTGTGCACCCGCGTCTCCAGGTTGGGTCCGTATACCCTCGGTGGGTGCACCACGACGGCGTCACCCCCCACCTCGCCGCAGAACCGCACCCTGTTCTTAAGGAGCTTCATGTATCCCTTGAACAAGGTACCGTCGAGTGCGTCGATGCTGAGCTCGCGGGTGGCCGTGCCATGTACATCTAGACAGGTGAGGCCGTGGTCTGAGACCGCCTTTGCGTGCGCCTTCATCTGGTCGGCAGTGTAGATGACGTCGTCGTTCCAGTTGTCGCACCAGTGGAGGTAATCGAAGCCGTGTTTCTTGAACAGGGCGAGTTTCTCGTCCAGCGTCGGGTTGAACGAGTAGTTGAACATGTCAGTGGTTACGCAGAGCTTCATGGTAAAGAGTTGAGGAAAGGTGGGTAAAAGGTTAGGCTTCCACCAGCTTCAGTATATCGTCCTGGACGAACTCGATGAACTCCTCGACGGTGCACTTGCTGAAGTTGGTGATGGTTATGCTCCTTGTGATGCCCACGGTGTAACCCTTTGGCTGGCTCTTGAATACCACGTACCAGATGAGTCCGTGGTCGATGTACTCCTTGTACATGCTGGTGTCCGCCAGTCCCTGACCGGCGAGGCATATCTTGTTCACCCCCGGCAGGTCCATGTTGTCGAACCAGATGAGGTTCGTGGCCTGTGGGTTGCTCTCGTGGAGCCTCTGGAGGGTCTCGGCGTTGATCTTGGCCTCGCGGACATCGGCGTTCATGATGTTGCCGATGGCCACTGCGACGTGGTTGCTCAGCAGCTTCTTTACTCCCCTGGCCACGCTTGGAGCCATGACGCCCAGGAAGGTCCTCTCGCCGTGCTTCAGTATCCAGAAGATGGCCTCCTCAGTCTGGGGGCCTGCCATGACCTTGCGCCTGTACGTGTGCTCCCTGTAAAAGTCCTTGGCGAAGATGCCCGTTATGACATCCTCTTTCTCCTTCATCTCCAGAATCTCGGTGACCAGCACCAGGTCGTCCTCTCCCTCGACTTCCTGGGTCTCCATCCACCCGGTAAGGAGGTCTATGGGGTTTCCCTCAAGGCTCCTTATCTCGAATATTTTGACCGGTAAAACCATGTTAACTCACTATGCTCATCTGTTCGCAGGGGCGAAATAAAAAACATGCTTGATGAAGCCGGGCTGATTAGATAAGATCAGGGAAATCGCTTATGATTCCATCTACGCCGAAATCCTTCATCCTCGCGATGTCATCGGGCTCGTTCACCGTCCAAGGGAATATTTTCAAGCCCTTCTTGTGGGTCTTCGTGATGAATGTCTTCCTGATCAGGTGGTGGAGGGGGTTGACGCAGTAGGCATCCACCTTTGAGGCGTACCTTGCGGCGTGGAAGGCGTTCTCATGCGCCAGGACGCCGATCCTAATCTCAGGGTCCAGCTCCATGTACTCCTCAAGCATGTTCCAGTTGAAGGACTGAACCAGCAGAGATTCCTTTGACCAGCCCGAGTTTTCAAGAATCCCGTGAACAGGGGCGGGTGTGCCCTTCCCCTTTAACTCGACCACCAGCTGAATCTTCCCCTTGAAGGCCGAGAGCACCTCTTCCAGTGTTGGAATGGACTCGCCTTGACCCGCATCAAGGGCTTTCAGCGCGTCGAGCGGCATCTGGGCTACAAAGCCGTTGCCGTTTGTGGTCCTGAAAAGTTCCTCGTCGTGTATGACCACGACATCGCCTGAGCCGCATACATGCACTTCGATCTCGGTCATGTCGCATCCAAGCTCAACGGCCTTGAGCAAAGACTTTATCGTGTTCTCCGGCTCATGTCCGGCCGCTCCCCTGTGCCCTATTCTGAGAACCATGATGGAAAAGAGAGGGGTTATGGTTTATAGGCTCGCCTATTCAAAGGGGAACCTTGTATCCAGGCCCAGCTCGTCCCTCATCTGGAGCATCTCCTGCTGGAGGCTCTCGTTCAGTGGCACGCCCTTGTCCTTTCTCTCAAGCCATGCCAGGTGCTCTTTCTCCCCCGCCGTGTAAATACGGTCATGGCCCTTGATCTTTTTGGACGCCCGTAGAGCCCGAAGGATGTCGCCGGTGGTCTTTTTGAAGTCATCAAGGTCCGTGAAGGCGCTGATATCGTAGACCATGAAGAAGTGGCCCAGGTTTACACCGGTGATGGCCCTCAGGAAGGGACCGGATTGAAGTGCAGCGGACAATATCTCGACAACTGCAGCGTAGCCGTAGCCCTTGTAGCCCCCGGTCTCCGCCTTTCCGCCGATGGGCATCAGTGATGCCTCGCCCTCTTTGAGCTTAGCAATTATCTCGTTTGGGTCGGTGAGGAAGTTGCCATCGGGGCCAATCACCAGGCCCTCGGCTATGGGCGTTCCCGTACGTGCCGCCACCTCGACCTTGCCCCTCTGGATGATGCTGGTCGCGGGGTCAAGGACGAAGGGGAAATCTTCGTCCGTTGGCATTGCGATTGTCAGTGGGTTGGTCCCCATCATGGGCTCGTACCCGTATGTAGGTGAGACTGACGGCCTTGCATTCGTGCCTGTGATGCCTATCATCCCGGCTTCAGCCGCCATCATCGAGTAATACCCTGCGATGCCGAAGTGTGTGCTATTTTTGGCGACCACCATGGCGGTCCCGTATTTTTTTGCCTTGTCGATTGCCATCTGCATGGCTTTCTTCGCTATCAGGTGCCCCATCCCCGTGTTGCCGTCCACAACAGCGGTGGTCGGTCCTTCACGGATTACCTCGAACTTGGTCACTGGCTGCTGGATCCCTGCCTTGATACGGTTATAGTACATGGGTTTGAGGCGGTTTACGCCGTGGCTGTCTATCCCCCTCTTGTCTGATGTGATGAGGACCTCCGCGCATACCTTTGCGTCCTCCAGTGGGACGCCGACGCCCGTAAAGACGTCCACCATGAACTGCTCCATGAAATCAAAATCAACCCAAGCTACCGTCATGTTGACCATCTACGCACTCGAACGATCTCTGTTAAAAGAAGTGACTAATTTTTGAGTTGACGAGTATTAGTTGAAAAGATTTAATTATCCAGCTATTAAAAGAAGGTAAATGTACTCGATTATCAACAGCCTGCCCAAGGCCGAGCACCATATACACCTTGTGGGCAGCATCCGCCCGGAGACCCTGCTCTGGGTCGCTGATGAGAGCGGGCTTGACAATCAATGGGACTCCGTTGACGAGGTGAGGGCGTTCTTCAAGTTCAGTGATTTCCCCCACTTCCTGAAGGTCTTCGGCACCTGCATGGCCTATATCACAAAGGAATCCATGTTCGAGCGGATCGCGTACGAGACCCTTGAGGACCAGGCGGGTCAGAACGTGCTGCACTCGGAGATCATTTTCTCGGCCCCCCAGAGGATGATGAACGCGGACATGGATTTCGCGTTGATGATGGACGCCTATAACAGGGGGATTGAAAGGGGAAAGAGCGAGTTCGGTGTAACGTGCAGCACCCGAATCGACCTCATCAGGGATTACGGCCCGGACTACCAGATGGAAGTCCTTGACCAGATCCAGGAGTACCCGGAGGGGATCGTTGGTATTGAGATAGGGGGCGGAGAGCACGGCCCCCCCCCCCCCCCCCCCCAAACCAGGGTTTCCACAGGGGGGGGGGGGGGGG
>CAYLJH010000039.1:0-13320 GCA_964383685.1 uncultured Candidatus Bathyarchaeia archaeon
AAGGTTCTACTCATCCACAGCATGGGTATGGACGGCCACAGCCTGGACGAGCTGGCCGAGAGCATCAAGGGCCAGTACCAGATGCTGAGCCTCACCATACTGGACCACGGGGACAGCGACCCGCCTAGGGGATCAATAAACCTCCCAGAACACGCCGAGGTCATGAGGGAGTGCTACAAGCAACTGGATTTCCAGCCCAGCGTCCTCATCGGCCACAGCGTGGGCGGCATGATGGGCATGGTGCTGGCAGCGGATTACCCCGAAGAGTTCAAAGGGCTAATGCTCGTTGATATCGCGCCGTTCGATTCAACGGGGCGTTCAAGCAGGCCCACACCTCCCGAGTACTTCGAGTCACGGGTCGAGGCAAAGAAATGGCTGGCTGACAGGTACCCCGGCTTCACCGAGTACTACGTCGAGAACAGGCTTGAGCACGCGTTCAAGCAGATGGACGGGAAGTACTACCTGAAGCCAAGGGGCGACAGGGTCAGGGGCGGGCTGGCCATAGACCTTTGGCCGTACCTTGAGCGCGTTAAGTGCCCGGTCCAGCTGCTGAAAGGGGTAACAAGTGACCTTGTGACCCCGAAGACGAGGGAGCGCATTGAAAAGATGTCTGGCATCGAGATCATTGATGTGGAGGGGACGGGACACATGATCCCCCAGGATGTTCCCGAGAAGTTCGAGAAACTCGTCAGAGGATTCCTGAACAGCGTCAACTAGGGCTCCGCCCTAACAAACCTTTTTCAAGCCCGTTTTTCAGTGAAACCCCGTAAAACGGCCCAGAATAGGTTATCCTAAATAAGGAAAATAGGGGATAAACAGAAAATAAATTGGTTTAGGCTACTCCAGAGGGCGCTGGAATGCTCCGTAGCCGGGTTTTCCGATGACCTGGCCGTCCTCGTAGATCACCTGGCCCCTTACAAGGGTCATTACGGGCATTCCCTTGCCCTTCATGTCCTCGTACGGGGTGATCTTCTGGATGGTCTGTAGGTTCTCGCCCTTGATGTGGAACGGCATGTCCATGTCGGCGATGACCACATCTGCGTCAGAGCCTAGCATCAGGTCGCCCTTCCTCGGGTAGAGGCCGTTCATCATGGCGGGGTTTGTGCTGAAGACCTCGACGAGCCTCTCAATGCTGATCTTGTCGTTGTTGACAGCGTCAAGCATCAGTGGTAGGCTGGTCTCGATGACAACGCCGCCGCTTGGGGCGTCGTAGATGTTGTCAAAGCCCTTCTCTTTCTCCTCCTTGGTGTAAGGCGCGTGGTCTGATGCCAGCACATCGATTGTTCCATCGTTCAGTCCCTCCCACAGGCGGAGCTGGTCGTCCTTGGACCTGAGCGGCGGGTCAACCTTGGCGTATGGCCCCCTCTCGTTCATCGCCTCCTTGGTGAAGACCAGGTAGTTGGTGCTGGTCTCGCCCGTCACCAGCTGGTCGATACTCTGTGCCCACTCAAGTATGTCCACCGTGCCCCCTGAGCTAATGTGGCAGATGTGCAGGTGGCAATCAGTCTGTGCCGCCAGAGTTATGCACCTCATCACTGCCTCGATCTCGGCGATGTCCGGCCTGAAATCACAGTGGGCCATTGGGTCAGTCCTGCCCGAGGCTATAGCCTCCTCCATGAACTTGTCAACGAGGTCACCGTTCTCGGCGTGGACAAGAAGCGGCCTGTCAAGTTCGGCTAGCAGGTACATGTGCTTGAGCAGCGTGTAGTCGCTGGCGGCCAGCTCCTTGAACCTGGCGATGAGGAAGCTCTTGAAGGCCGTCACCCCCGCGTCGGCCAGGGCTATCATGTCACTGTGGGGCACCTCACCGGCTCCTCCGATGAAGCCAAAGTCAACCAGGCTCTTACCGTCGGCTATAGCCTTCTTCTGGTTGAACGCCTCAAGGGTCACCGTTGCCGGCACCGTGTTGGGCATGTCGATGACCGTGGTGACACCACCAGCGGCGGCCGCCCTTGTCCCTGACTCAAAGTCCTCCCTCTCAGGGAAGCCTGGGTCCCTCAGGTGGACGTGCATGTCTACCATGCCGGGGAGTACCACCTTGCCCGTGGCGTCTATGACCCTGTCCGCCTTGGGCTCGCTTGATTTGAGAATACCGATAATCTTGCCGTCGTCGATCACAAGTGAGCCCTGTGTGATGCCCGATGGAAGAACCATTAACCCGTTCTTTATGACGATATCAACTGTCAAAGTGTTGCACGGGAGAGTATTCTTTCTCGCGGGATTAATTACTTTTCATCAAGGGGATGGACTCTGGTCAGATGGCCCTTAACCTGGTTTGAGTGGACAGCTAACGCTGCATTTCAAACCTTTTTCTGATAAACACGATGGGCTGGGAAAGTCTTAACTAACATCCGATTCAATCCATGGGCGTGAGAAAATGAGCCTGAAAGACCTATCAGACGACTTCCCGATATGTAAAACCCTCAACTACCTGAACGCGGCAAGCATTGGACCAGTCCCCCAATCTGTCATCGATTTTTCAACAAGCTTCTCCGCCGAGATCGCCAGAGGGGGAACAGCGACCCTGAGCGAGGAGAAAGAGGACATGGTCTATGATGGGCTCAGAGACGAGGGAGGGAAACTTTTCGGCTGCTCACCGGATGACGTGGCTGTGTTCAACAGCGTATCGGAGGCGTTGAACTGCATCGCCTGGAGCCTTGAGCTGGATAAGGGGAAACTCATTTCAACAAACATCGAGTTCCCGTCGGTCACGTACCCTGCGTTGAGGATGGCCCAGAAAGAGAAAGGGATTACGACAAAACTGGTCAGTGCCGTTGACTGGCACGTTCCAGTGGAGGATATCCTTGACGAGATAGATGACACCACCAAGGCCGTGTTCATAACCCATGTCGAGAACCTTACTGGCCAGGTACACGATGTCAGGAGGATTTCAGAGCGGGCACACGAGGTCGGCGCAACAGTTATCGTGGACGGCATACAGGCAGCAGGATACATTCCCCTTGATGTCAAGAAACTGCAGATCGACGCCTACATCACAGGCAGCTACAAGTGGCTGTGCTCCCCGTTCGGGACTGGAATCGCGTACATCTCAAAGGAACTTTACGATAAGCTTATCCCACTGTTTGTCGGGTGGCGTACAGCGGAGGAGATATGGGACTTTGACCCCAATGTCATCACTTACCCATCAACGGCAAGGAAATTCGAGTACAGCACCAGCGCGTACGGCGTCAAGCTGGGTATGGTTGAGTCCATAAAATACCTGCGCAAGATTGGGATCGATAAAATATATGAGCACAACATGAAGCTGGACGGGGTCCTGAGGGAGGAGCTGGGGCAAATCGACGGGATAGATATCATCTCCATTGAAGAGCACGGACCGATAGTGACCTTCAAGATCGAGGGAAGGGACAGTAGCGAGATCAACAACAGGCTTAGGAGCCTGGAGAGGCCGGTTGAGCTCAGCGTCAGGCTGGGGCTTATACGCGTCTCACCCCACCTCTACAACAACGTGGAGGACATCGCTCAGCTCATAGATGGCATACGCCAGGTCTTGTAAAAACCCGGTTTTTTCAACCAAATGGGTTGTACGCCATTTTTCTGAGGTCAATAAGTGACACGGCGCACACATGATTGGGTAGATGAAAAAACCCGTGGCTATTGCTACCATGTGATCCTGTAGGGCATCTCGTTGAGGCAGTTGGCACCGTTCTCGGTTATCAGGATAATGTCCTCGATGTGGCCACGGTAGTTTGTCTCAGGGTCACGCCTGTTGGGCTCGTAGGTCAGCGTCATACCGGGCTTCAACGGCTGGTCGTCAGTCTCAATCGGCCCGAAGCTGGGCGCGTAGGGCATCGTATAGTCATGGACGTCAAGCCCTATCTGGTGGCCGGTGCGAACAGTCTCCTTGAAGCCGAGTTCCCTGTTGAGCTCGTTGGCTATGTCAAGGACATCGTTTCCCGTCATACCGGGCTTGATCCTTTTGATTGCCTCCACCTGGGCCGTCATCGCCCTCTCCATGTAGTCCTCGGTTGATTTCTCCCATGTCACGTGCCAGTTCCTGCCCATGTCGCTGCAGTAGCCGTTCCTCAGCCTGATTCCCACGTCCAGGAGCAGGGCATCCCCGTGCTTCAGGTGCGGGGTGCTGTTCCCCTTGATGAACCCGATGCTGCTGTCGAAGCTGAACTCGTACGCACCGAGCTCGATCATGTTGGCGTCAAGCTCCCGTTTTAAATAGGATACATTCTTCCCCGGCGTCGTGTCCTCAATGAGAACGTGGAAAGCGGTCTCGGTGATCTCTATGGCCTTGCAGATCTGTTCGATCTCGTACTCGTCCTTGATGGTCCTCAGCTTGAACACGTGGTCGCTGATGTCCGCCTCCGGGGCGGGGCTGATGCCCAGCTCACCCGCTATCCTGAACCACATCTGGGCGGATACCGTTGACATATCGAAGCAAATCTTTTCCTTGGGGTACTTCTTCAGCGCCCCTAGGGTGCCCTTGATGTGGTGACCCTTCTCCTGCTTGATGGCTATTACCTCGCTGAACTCTCCCGAGGACCGCACCCGTTCCGCACCCCAGTGTGGCATCACCAGCGTGATATCGCCGTCCGCATCCATGATCAGTGTCTGGTGCTCGTCCCCAAGGGCACCGGGCATCACGTAGATTGTGTTGCTGGGGTTCTGCCTGATTACCTCGTTGAAGAAGACCACGGCCTCGTAGCCCCTTGTCTGGGCCTCTTCCATGATAGCGTCCCGCCTCCGTTGGAGTGACTGCTTGGCGTTCATAAAATCTCAAGTGAATAGATCATTGAAAGAATTTGACGTTTACCCTGATGCGCTCATCTTTTAATCGCGGGACACGATATCTCAAAACGTGAGCAGGAGACAGAGGACTAGGAGGAGGCGAAGGCGATTCTCCTCTCCCGTGTTAACAGGCGGAATGATAGTTGTAATGCTTGTTATCTTCTGGAACCTGCTGGCAACATACGAAGGCGGCGGGTTCGTTGATTTCAACGAGACTGATGTAAACATTACAACGACCGTTGAGGTAATCTTTGAGACCACACTGTGGATTGACAAGGGAAAATACGAGCTGTTCATGTTCGAGGTTCGAAGGGGAGACAACTTGAACATCACGGTTAGCGTCCTTGACGAGGGAGGCCCCATTGATTACTTCGTTATGGAGGAGCGGAAAAAGAAACAGTTCGACGGGTGGCTAAACGGGACAGAGGTTAAGTTCTACGCCTACGACAACGCCAAAGCCCTGAACATAACCGACTCGAATATACTCTTCACTATCCCCAGGACCGACCGTTGGTACCTCATCCTCAACAACTATGGCCACATGCTTGACGGGGCGTACCCTAAAGACGAGGTCCACCTGTACGTCAAGGTTGAGAACGTCGGGTTCACGGTGGAGCAGAGCTTCGGCTAACGTTTTAATAACCTAGGATCAACTTTGAAGCCATGTTCGGGCTCGATGGCTCAATCCTCATAATTCATCACTGGGACACAGATGGCCTCTGCTCGGCCGCCCTGATACTTGAGCAGCTGGGTGGAAGGAAGGCCGAGACGTGGACGCCTCCATTGGGCACGTTCTACCTGACTGAGGGCCACATCGAGTACGCTGGGGGCTTTGACAACGTCATCATATGCGATATGGCGCTGCCTGCAGGTAACGTCAAGGCGATTGCTGAATCCGCAAAGGTCATCATGTTCGATCACCACCACCAGGACCCAATTGAGGGAATAACCCACATCAACCCGGTTGCACACGGCGCGTCAGGAAGCGATTACCCGTCAAACACGTGGGTAATCAAGGAGCACCTTGATCTGCCCCTCGGATTGCATGTCCTCCTGGGCTTCATAGGGGACAGGGAGCAGAAGATCAAGGACAACCCCCCGTTCTGGGGGATCGTTCAGGGGTACATGACCGAGAATGGAGTTTCGTTCGATGAGCTACTTGAGCTTGTCTACCGCATTGACTCCAGCTACAAAGTGGGGGACAGGGACTCGGTGGCCGAGGCACCCCACCTGCTCAGGAGGTACAGATCAAGGGAGGATATCCTCGGTAACGAGAAGTGGAGGGCGAACCTGGAGAACCTTGAAGAGAAGCTGGACAAGGTTCTCGCTGAGCCCCCTGAGGAGGTTGACGGCGTCCAGTTGAAATGGCTTGACACCCCCTTTGCAATCATATCCCAGGTGACGCGTAGGCTCGCGTGGGGGACCGGAAGGGACACCGTCGTGGTGAACACCGGTTTCTTCGATGACCAGGACCAGCTGTACAGCAGGAGCGGCACCATTGACTACCACGGCCTGATAACCAGGGCCAAGGAGCTGGGGTTCAACGCTGGCGGCAAGAAGGACGTCATCGGAGCAATAATACCGAAAACCGAGACAGAGAAATTCCTGGAAGAGACGATAGGTTATATCAAAAAAAATAGGTGAGGGCTAGACCCTCTTCACGATTCTACCGGGGGTAGCGCCCGTGTGCTTGCCCTTCTCCACGACGGTCACGCCGTTGACGATGACGTACTCGATGCCCTTGGGGTGCTGGCTTGGCTCGACGGGCGTGCCCACGACCTCTAGCTTATCATAGTCGAACACCGTGATGTCAGCGTAGCTGCCCTGAGTGATTGTTCCGAGCCCCTCAAGGTTGTGGTGCTCGGCTGCGGCGGTGCTGATCTTGTAGATGGCCTCCTCGATGGTGAAGACCTTGATGTCCTTGACCATCTTGTTGATAAAGCCGGGGAAGGCCCCGAACGCGTTCCTGCCCGGTCTCCTGTAAGGCGGCCTCTCCATCTTGTAGTCCGCGTCGAAGACTGACTGGTCCAGGCTCAGGCTGCCCGCCTTGTGCTGGAACATGAGCGCCCTGTAAGGCTTCCACGGGAAGTTACCGGTGTCAGCCGTACCCGCCGCGTAGCCCATGGCGTCAGGGTCCTCGCATATGAGGTCGAACCAAGTGTTGATCTTGTCAGCGTCCCTCTCTGCCGCTATCATGGCCAGGTTCTTACCCACGAGGTTAGCGTCCTTGTGGGCGCTGATCCAGATGTTTTCGGCCCACTGTGGGTTTGTGTTAGGGTTGTAGGCCAGCCTGATGTACCACTTGCCGTTCTTGAGGGCCTCTATGATCTCCTCGCGGTAATCAGCCACCTTGAGCCACTCAGCGAACTTTTCCCTGCTACCAAGCTCCTTGAGCCACGGGTTCAGGATGCTGCTGAGGTAGGGCATGACATCAAAGCCGGCCCGCAGGAACCACGGCATGCTGTCAAAGGTGAGGTCCATTCCCTCGGCGATGGCTTCGTCGAAGAACTTGAGGGTGGCACGTATGTTGTGCTCCTCCAGGTAGTCGTTGCCCTCGGGGGTCAGCCTCCAGCCTGGTGTCAGGTGGGCTATGTTTGTGGGCACGCCCGTTACCCTGCAAGTGTTAATGGATTCCAGTAGGCCGTCGATCTTGTTGCTCCGCGTGTCGCCGAACTTTACCTGCCTGCGCCTCCCCGTCCTCCTCCAGTGGGGAGCGTAGACGGCGTTGGGGTAGTCCTTGAGCACGGATACGCACTCGTTGATCTCGTCAATGTGGGCCTGGACGCCGGGGTCATAATCGAGCCCGCTGCTGAGGCCGATGGCTCCCTCGTCCAGGGCCTGCTTGATCAGTACCTTCATCTCAGCCAGCTCGTCGCTGGTGCTGTGGCGCTTGTAGTCGTTGCCCATGACCTTGTACCTGATGGTTCCCTGGCCGACGAGGGGAACCGCGTTCATTGAGACGCCGACCTCCTCCACCTTCTTGAACCAGCCACCCAGTGTGTCCCAGTCGATGATCCACCCAAAATACCTGTCCATTACCTCGTTGACCTGCTCCTTGGGGAACAGGCTGTTCTTGGGGTAGTACTTGTGGGGCTCAAGGTCGTCGATGTACTGGGCCGAGAGCCCTGGCAGGTTCATCCACTCGCCGTATGGGCCCGCGCTACCGCCGCACTGGCCGCCAACGAAGCTGGTGACCCCCTGCATGATGTAGCTCTCTGCCTTTGGGAAGAACAGAAGGGTCGTGTCGCCGTGGCTGTGGGCGTCGATCCAGCCGGGGCTGGCGTAGAGCCCCTTAGCGTCAACTGTTTTGACGGCGTCGCCTTTGACCTCGCCCAGGGCGGAGATCTTGTCTCCCTTGATGCCTATTGATCCCTTGTATGCCTTCTTTCCGCTCCCATCGATGATCTGAGCGTCCTTGATTATGACATCGTATTCTTCAGACATTTCTTAAACACCAAATAGTGGTGGGTAGTTCGCCGGACGGGTATAATAAATGAAGGGATGGCCCTCGATGAACTATTATTTGTAAAAGTTGATGTCGTACCATGAAGAGCGGCAGTTTAAGCATATATGCCGGCCATCTTGTCATCGGTGACGGCCGATTCCTTGAGGGTAGGTACCTCGGGGTCATAGACGGCATCATCAAGGAGGTTTCAGACAAACCGTTGACGGGCTACGGTGACGAGTACGATTATTCAGACAAGTACGTCATGCCTGGGCTCATCGACGCCCACGTCCATCTCAGGTACGACCCACACGGCGACCCTGAGAAGAGGTCACACGAGTACCAGACCATCAGGGGCGTCGAGAACGCGAAAAAGGCCCTGAAGATAGGCGTCACGAGCCTCGGGGAGGCCGGTGGCATCGGTAACGTGGTGTTTGCCGTGAGGAACGCCATCAATAATGGGGTGGTCCATGGTCCTAGGCTGTACGTTTCGGGCGAGATGATCACTATTACTGGGGGCAGGACCAAGATTCCCGGTGAAAGGAAGGAGGTCAACGGGGCGGACTCCGCCAGGAAGGTGGCTAGGGAGCTGCTGATGTACCACAACGCGGACTTTATCAAGCTGGGGGCAACGGGGGCTATATCAAGCGCCCACACTGGCCCGAGGCACCCACAGCTCTCCGTTGACGAGATGAGGGCATGCGCCGAGGAGGCCCATAACTGCGGCAAGCTGGTTCACGGTCACTGCTACGGCGAGAGGGGGATCAGCAACAGCCTTGAGGCCGGCGTCGATGTCATAGTCCATGGTCAGACCTTGACAGACGGCCATATCAGGTTCATGAAGGAGAACAATTTGATCCTCATGCCCACGTTGAAGGCGTTCTGCGGCCACAGGGACAACCTGGACAAGGGCGGGGTGCACACGAGGATGGTGGACACGGGCATCTGGCCCGAGACCGAGCCAAACTTCAGGAGGGCGCTGGAGGCCGGCCTGACCATATCAATGGGCACCGACGGGGGGATGCCCGACGACCACTTCACCGACAACTACCTTGACCTCAAGTACATGGTGGACTGGGGCATGAGTCCCTCCCAGGCGGTCACGGCGGGAACCCTTAACGCGGCCAAGAGCCTAGCCGTGGAGGACAGGCTGGGCACGCTTGAGGCAGGCAAGTACGCTGACATGCTGATCCTCGGCGGGAACCCATTGGAAGAGGTATCAAACATCTGGACGAGCCGCGAGGCGGTCATCCTCAACGGGGTCCACCTCTAATCAAAACACCTTTACCCGGCACGCCTCAATTGCAGAGATATGAAGAAGGACACAGTGGACCTTATCATCCTGGGTATCGCCCACAGCCTCAACCACAGCCTTTTCCTGGTCCTCCCGCCCCTGCTGGGCAACATCGCTGACGACCTAGGGGTCAACCTGACCACAATCGGACTCATCTCCACAGTCACGTTCCTCATCTACGGCACGGGGGCACTCATCGGCGGCCCCCTGAGCGACAGGCTGGGCAGCGTCAAGGTGGCCAGGATCAGCATCGGGCTGGGCGGGCTCATGTCCCTGGTGTTCCTCTTTGCAAACGATGTCTACGTCTTCTCGGCGGGCATGTTCCTGATGGCGCTTTGGGCCAGTTTTTACCACCCCACGGCCAACGGGCTCATCGCCAAGGCGTACCCCGAGAACACCGGCAGCTCCATGGGCATACACAACGCGGCGGGTAACTTTGGCCAGATATTCACGCCCACGGTGGCGTTCTTCCTGGGCATCACGTTCAGCTGGAGGGCCAGCTTCGTGTTCTTCGGCGTCATTTCCATGGCGATATCATTCCTGATGGACAGGATCAAGGTCGACGAGGGAGAGATAGAGCGAACTGACGTATCCTACTTGGAGTTCGTGAAGACCCCGGGGCTGTGGATAGTGTTGGTCTACAACGTGGCCGTTGGTTTCCTCTTCGGGTCGGTGGACCTGTTCTTCCCCAGCTTCCTGAGCACGGTCCTCAACTACAGGGGGGGCATCGCGGCCTTCGCCAACAGCATGATACTCCTGTTCGGAGTCATCGGCCAGCTGATGGGGGGAAGGGGCTCAGACAGGTTTGGCCCCACCAAGGTGCTCCTGATTGCAACAGGAGGCATGGCCCTCAGCTTCGCGCTACTCATGTTCCTGCCCGCCAACATCGGGGTGCCGCTGTTCGTGGTGGTCTACGGCATGAGCATGTTCGGCCACCAGCCCACCGTCACCAACATGGTGAGCATGCTGAGCCCCAGGAACATGATGGGTCTTGCCTACGGAGTAATGTTCTTCAGCGCCTTCGGCATCGGCAGCCTGAGCACAACGGTAATCGGGTACGTCGCGGACAGCTACGGGTTGACGGCGGCCTTCTGGGCCAACGGCGCGGTCTCGCTTGTCCTCATGGTGATCGCGCTGGTCATCAGGGTCAAGATAAAGAAGTAGACCGGGTGAGGTACGCCAGCACCCCGGTGATGGTCTTGGCGTCCTTTATCTCGTTGGTCTCGATCATCTCCAGGACCTTTTCAAACGGGTATTTCTCCACCTTAATGCTCTCGTCCTCCTCGGGGCTTGAGCCAACGGCGGTCAACCCCTCGGCTACGTAGATGTGGATTATCTCGTTGCTGTACCCAGGGGCGACGTAGGCGCTCAGGAGCTTGCTCCAGTTGCTGGCGGCGTACCCTGTCTCCTCCTGAAGCTCGCGTACAGCACAGGCGTACGGGTCCTCATCGACCTCAAGGGTGCCTGCAGGTATCTCGATGATCTCTGACCTGGTGGAGTACCGGTACTGGCGGATGAGCAACATCTCCCCGTCATCAATGGCAACAATAGCTACTGCACCGGGGTGGTCAACCACGTCCCTGACGGTCTCCTTGCCGTTTGCCAGCCTGACCACGTCCGTCTTGAAGCTAAAGTTCTTGCCGACGTGGAGTGTTTTTGAAGAAACGGTCTCTTCCATACGGTATGAGTCGTGGGGGTCTGGATAAAAAGGTTAGTAGTGGCTCTTGCCCCAGTAGTTCTCGGTCAAGTCGAAGAGACCCGTTGTATCAATCCTGCCCAGGGCGGCCTCAAGCTGCTCCTGCGCAGCCTCCATGACCGCGTACTCGTCAACGGTCTTGACCTCGCGTCCCTGCATCAGTATCTCACCGTCCACGATAACGGTGTCCACATCGTTGCCGTTGGCGAAGAACGTCACCTTGTCAACGGGCATGTTCAGGGGGTAGAAATGCGGCTTGTTGAGGTCAACAAGGATGATGTCCGCCTTCTTGCCCGCCTCAAGGCTGCCTATCTGGTGGTCGAGCCTGAACGCCTTTGCGCCGTCTATGGTGGTCATCTCAAGTATCTTGCCCGGTGGAAGGTACCCGCTGTCCCTGAAGTGGCGTCCGTGGTAACGCTTGCACTGGAACATGTGCCTGAACATGTCGAATGACCTGTCGGGGGCCCCTGCGTCGCTGGCCATCACCACGTTTGCCCCGGCTTCTATTAGCTCGGTGACTGGGCACCGCCCGATCATGCTGGCCACCGCGCTTGGGCTGTGGGATATATTTGTCCCCGTCTCGGCGCAGAGCCTGATCTCCTCCTCAAGTAGCTCCGTTGAGTGGTTGTAGACGCAGTGCGGGCCCGACATGCCCAGCTCCTCGTGGCAGAACTTTATGGTGCTGGTGTTGTGGCCGTCCATTGTGAGCATGAGGTCGTACTTCTCGATGAGCCCATTCGTGAGCCTGGCCTGGTACTTCATGTCCTCAAGCTCCTTACCCACGATTGGCGATCTCTCGGGGTGGGGCGTCGGGAACATGGTTGCTATCTTGACCCTGCCGTTTCCACGGTCATGGTTCTCCTTGATTATCTTCTCGGTTACGCTGATCTGCTCCTCGACGGTGACGGTGTAGTCCCTACGCTTGTCACCGACCCACTCCGAGTACGGGCTGGGGTACGGTCCCCGCCTCAGCCCAACGGCCAGGAACGTCCTGACCCCCACCTTCTCCGCCATGTCGCAGTGCTTTGACGCGTACTTGGGGTCATCGACGCGCATGATGCTGTCGCCGCCGCCGAAGAAGCTGATGCCGCAGGTGGTGCCGAACTTCAGGCGCTCAAGGTTGAGCAACGCCGCATCAGCAGCCCAATACTCCTCGGTCGAGCCCTGGGCGTAGATGTCGTTGCATGCCTTGTACCATGTCTTGTTGTGCATGCCGAGGGTTCGCAATAGGCTGTGGCCCGCGTGGGCGTGGCCGTCCATGAGGCCCGGCATCACCGCCATCTTGTGGGCGTCTATGACGATATCGGCGTCGTACGCCTTCACTATCTCGCCGGTCTCGCCTACGTCGATTATCCTGTCGTTTTCAACGGCCACCGCGCCGTCCATGAGGACCCTGCGGTCCTTGTCAACGGTGATGACCATACCGTTCTTGATGAGAATATCAGCCAAAGCAATCAAGGGATACGGGGATGTATCCGGGTAAATATTATGTGGTTAGAAGGTGGATCAAGAAAAGTGCTAGGGGCTCGAATATTTAACTCAGGCTTCTTTCAATTGGGGTCTTGAGGGCAATCAGGGTTTTTGTACGATTTACGCCATCAATCGCGTTCATTTGCCCAAGTAAATCAACGAGAGTTTCTGTATTCTCGGTCACAACTTTTACTAGAATATCCTCCTCGCCATTTGTAAAATGAGCCTCCAAGACCCAAGGAATGTTCTCTAAATCAGTAAAAACTTCATCTTGGCAACATTTTGAATCATCCATGCTTAAACCAATAAATGCGGTGAGACCTAATCCAAGTTTTTTATAGTCAATAATCGTGGAGAAACCCTTGATGATTCCTTCTTGCTTCAATTTGTTTATCCTTTCACGAATAGCTGGACTGGAAATGCCAACTTCCCTTGATATATGAGATAAAGGGGTTCTAGAATCCCCTAAAAGCATTTCAAGGATCTTTTTATCAATCCCATCTAGTCGTTCAGAGCTAAACTTCATTTTATTATTTGCCACTCCACTTCAACGCCATTTTACTTTACATTATTAACTGAAATAAGTATTTTGGTTCTGTTTCGTAAGGGAAGACATTATATTTCCTCCACATGTTAACATATTTACGTGAAAAA
>CAYLJH010000040.1:0-13192 GCA_964383685.1 uncultured Candidatus Bathyarchaeia archaeon
CCAGGTTACCTATGTCATTGGGACTCCCCTGTCTTCCCATGGGTATCTTGTACCCGAACTCGCGCATGGCTTTCTCAGCGTCGCCGTCATCCTCGCTGCCCCTGAGCCCGAATGCGCTGGGGCTGTGGATGTAGCCGGGGAGAATGGTATTAACGTTGATACCATATTGGGCGGTTTCCAGGGCCAACGCCTTGGTGAAACCGATGACCGCCGCCTTGGTCGCACCGTACGCCGTCTGGCCGCCCACTGGCGCGCCCACCATGGGCCCCGTGACGCTGCTCATGTTGATAATCTTGCCGTACTTCCTCTCCATCATGGACGGCAGCACCGCCTTGGAGCACCTGAACGTGCCGAAGATGTTGATGTTGAACATGAGTTGCATGTACGCCTCGTCCATCTCGACAAGTTTCTTCCGTGGGTAGATTCCCGCGTTGTTGACCAGGATATCCACCCTGCCGTGCTCCTCGATGATCTCCTTGAACGCCTCGGCCACCTGCTCGGGGTTGGTGACGTCGATGATCTTTGATGACGCCGACCCGCCTCCGTCGTTGATCCTGGCCGCTGTCTCCGATACCCTGTCAGAGATATCAGTGAGCACAACGTGTGCCCCGTGCCTCGCCAGTACCGTGCTGATCCCTGCACCTATCCCCTGCATGGCTCCTGTAACTACCGCTACTTTTCCCTCAAGCCTACTCATCCTGTTTCCTCCTGTAAGCCCTCCAGCTCATGGCCCACTTCTTCGGGTCATTGAAACCGTCAAAGACGATTCTGTGGTTGCTGCTGTTATGCGGGGCCGTCCTGACCAGTTCAGGGTCAGTGTACGCCTCCTCTATCACCCTCTCCACCACCGCGCACCAGTAATCGATGTCCGCCTTGCTGTACGTCTCGCATGGCTCCGGCGTGAAGGGCTCGGGTATCAGCCAGGGGTGGTGGCTCGTGAAGAAGCTCTGGATGCCGTAGTCAATCACCCTGCGGTTCACCTCGGCTATGCCTATCCCCGTATCCCTCTTCAGCTCCTCAAGGCTCCACCTCGCCTGGTCAACCCGCCTGCCGGGGTAGGTGAGGGTGATACCCTTGATCTTTTTCAGCTTCTTGACCAGGTACTGGTTGTTTATCATGCTGACCTCGGCGGCCTCCCTGAGTCCCTCTGCCCCCAGCGCCATGCACCATGCGTACGAGCGGACGACAACCTGGAGGTTGCCCATAAAGTCCCTGACCTTGCCGATGCTCTTGGGCCTGTCATAGTCAACGGAGTATCGACCGTCCTCCTTTTTCACGATTACCGGCGTGGGCAGGTACTCCTCCAGCTCGTTTGTGACGCCCACAGCCGCCGACCCTGGTCCGCTGCTTCCGTGGGGGCTGCCGAAGGTCTTGTGGAGGTTGAAGAACAGCATATCAAAGCCCGCCTCCTTTGCCCTCGTGACACCCATTATGGCGTTGGCGTTCGCCTGGTCGTAGCTGCACAGGCCGCCCGCGTCGTGGATGATTCCCGTCCACTCGTCGATGTTCAGGTTGAAGATGCCGATGTCCTCGGGATTTGTGATGAAGCACCCCGCCGTCCTGGGTCCTACGACTTCCTTCAGTGCGTCGGTATCAGGCAGGCCCGTTGTCTCGTCTGGGTACAGTGTGAGTACCTTGTACCCCGCAGTCGCAGGGACCGCCGCGTCGCATGGGTGGCTGAATATGGTGGTGATAACCTCGTCCCTCTCGGGCTCTCCCCTGTCCGCGTGGTACTTTCTCATGATGAGGGCGTTGTTATAGCACCCAGCGGAGCCCCCTGGGGGCTGGAAACTGAACGCGTCCATGCCACTGATCTCCTTGAGGTAGGTGTCCCCGAACTCGTACACCATCTCAAGCAGCCCCGGGATGGTCTCCTCTGGCTGGAGCGGGTGGATGTCGCCTATGAGCCCTGCGAGCTCCTCGTTGATCTTGGGGCTGTACTTCATGGTACACGTCCCGATCCCCAGGTCTATCTCCATCTCCATGCCCAGTGTCATCTGGCTCAGCCTCAGGTAGTGCCTGAGCACCTGCGCCTGACTCAGTTCGGGCAGGTTGGGAGCCTTGCTTCTCCTCATTGAACCTGGGATCAGGTCTGATGCGGACCCGACTCTTTTCTTGATCTTCTCCTCCGCCCGTGGAGGTATGAAACCCCTCTCACCGGGGGATGTTAACTCGTGTATGATTGGCTCGTTCCACCGTGGCGCGTGGTACTCCCTTACCTTCACGCCAGAACCTCCCTCAGAGAGGCATCTAGCTTCTCTATCATGCCCAGGCTGTGCATCTCCGTGACGCAGTACAGGGCTGCCTCGCCCAGCTCAGGGTACTCTCTACTGATGTCCTTCCCGCCGAATATGCTGTGCCCGAGGAGGGACTCGTTGATATCCTTGACTGGCTTGCTGAACTTGACCGGGAACTCCTTGAAGAAGCCCCTGTATGGTAGCTCAACACCGTCAATTTCCTCAAGCAGGCTCGCCGTATAGTTGCTCTTCTGTATGATGGTCTCACCCAGCTCCCTCATCCCCTGGGGCCCAAGCAGGCTCATGTAAACCGCCGCCGTGATCCCCCAGAGGGCAGTGGTGGTGCCCACCCAGTCCTTGGCGTTCTCACGTGCCATGTAGCTTGTCCTCTCGTAGAGTGCCTGACCGAACCCGTACTCACCCTCAACTGCTGTTGTGGCAAGGCTCACAAGCCTCATGGGGAACTCGGAGACATAGCCCAGCTCGTCCCTGGTGGCGATAAAGCCGCAGCTCCCACCTCCCGCGGACATCTTTATCCCAAGAGGCTGAGCCTCACCGCAGGCGATATCCACGCCGTAGCTCGCAGGAGATGCCAGCACTCCCAGCGAGATGGCGTCAACCCCGACAACGCTCTCTGCGTCCACGTCGTGGGCGATGTCACTGATCTTCCTCGCATCTGCCTCGATGATCCCCAGGTAGTTTGGGTTCTCGAAGTAGACGCAGGCGACCTTGGCGCTCATCTTGTCCTTCAGGTCCTCGATATCAACCCTGCCTGTCTCCTTGTCCATCTCGACCATTGTAATCTTAATCGCGTTATCCGGGTTAACCGACCCACAAAAGTTCTCAAGTATCTGGAGCCTCGCCGGGCTCACGTTTCTGGGGATCAGTACCTCTTTCCTCTCTGTGATCCTCGATGCCATCCTCACGCTGTTGCCCGCTGCCGCGCCCCAATCGTAGGTGGGCGTGCCCGATACCTCCATGTCCAGCAGCTCGCATATGAGGCTCTGGAACTCGAAGTTTGCCTGGAACCTACCAAGGTCGCTATGGCTCCCCCCTGCATAGGCGGTGAGGAACTCGCTCCTGCCCTGGATGACCTCGCATACCTTGGGCACATAATGCTGCCAGCAGCCGGCCCCCAGGAAGCTGATGTAATCGTTGGCGGTCTTATCCCCTGAGAAAAGTCCCTCGACGTGCCTCCTCAGGTCAAGCTCACCCGGTAATGCCTTGGGTAGCTCCATGGGGCGTTTCAGCAACAGCCTGTCGGGTATCATCTCGGCGTAGAGCTCTTCGGCGCTTGAAGCCCCTATCTCCTCAAGCATCTTTTTCTTGATACTAGGCACCGAGTTTGGGATATATGGATGAACAAAATCCTCGCCCATCTTGAACAGTTTTATAGGTATCGGTCAGGGTTTATTCCTTTCCATACCGGGAATCAAGGCATGCGCCGTTTTAGACCTCTGTCTGGACGGTCCTCGCGATGATCTCGTCCTGGAGTTCCTTCCCGATGTCCACGAAGTAATCGCTGTAACCCGCCACCCTGACGATGAGGTCAGTGTGCTTGTCCGGGTTGGCCTGTGCCTCCCTCAAGGTCTCCTCGTCAACGACGTTGAACTGGATGTGGTGGCCCTCCATCTCGAAGTAGCTGCGTACCAGCCGCAGCACCTTGTCGATGTTCTCATCGCTGGCGAAGAAACTGGGCAGGAACTTCTGGTTCAGCAGGGTTCCCCCGGTCCTGGCGTGGTCTATCTTGGCCGATGACTTGATGACAGCCGTTGGGCCGTTCCTGTCGGCTCCATGAACCGGGCTGATGCCGTCGCTCACTGGCTCCCCTGCCTTTCTCCCATCGGGCGTTGCCCCCGTCACCCTTCCGAAGTAGATGTGGACGGTGGTTGGCAGCAGGTTGACCCTGTACCTCCCTCCCTTTGTATTGGGCCTGCCGTTCAAAGCGTCGTAGTATGCGTTGAAGATGTCCACGGCGATATCATCGGCCCTGTCGTCGTCGTTGCCGTACCTTGGGGTCCTGTTGAGCAGTAGCTGCCTGATCCTCTCGTCCTCATAATTCCCGTCAGCGGCGTCTATGATCTCACCCAGACTCATGGTTCCCTCTCCGTAGACGTGGTGCTTGATGGCGCTCAGGCTATCGGTTACCGTGCCGATGCCGACCCCCTGTATGTAGGTAACGTTGTACCTGGGCCCTCCGTCGTGGTAGTCCCTTGCCCTCTCGATGCAGTCGTCCACGATGATGCTCATGAACGGGCTGGGCAGCACCTCTGCGTAGAGCCGCTCGATGATGTTGTTCCCCTTGATCTTGAGGTCGGTGAAGTAGTTGAGCTGCCTCACGTAGGCGTCGAACACGTCCTGGTACGAAGTGAAGCTAGCTGGGTCACCTGTACTGATCCCCACTTGCCTGCCCGTCGCGGGATCAACCCCGTCGTGGAGGGCAAGCTCCAGTACCTTGGGCCAGTTCATGTAGCCCGTCAGCGTGCAGCTCTCCTTGCCGAATCCGCTGATTGTGACGCACCCGCTTGGCCCACCCGCCCGTGCATCGGCGAGGCTCTTCCCCGCGTGGAGGAACTCCTTGATGATGACATCGGTGTTGAACAAGCTGGGCTGGCCGAAGCCCTCCTTGACGACGTTCAAGGCGTGTTTGAGGAACCCGTCGGGGGTCACGTCGCTGATCTGGATGCAGGCGCTGGGCTGTATCAGCTTCATCTCCTTGACCACGTCCAGTATCAGGTAGCTCAGGTCATTGACGGCGTCAGAGCCATCGGGTTTGATGCCGCCCACGTTCAGTAGAGCGAAATCCTGGTACGTGCCGCTCTGCTCCTCGGTGATGGCCGTCTTTGGCGGCGCTGGCTGGTTGTTGAACTTGACCCAGAACGCCTCAAGCAGCTCCTTGGCCCCATCGCGGTCCAGTGTCCCGTCTGCCAGGTCTTTCTGGTAGAACCCGTTCCAGTGCTGGTCGATCCTGCCTGGGTTGAAGCTGTCCCACGTGTTGAGCTCGGTGACCACGCCCAGGTGGTAGAACCAGTAGGTCTGAAGGGCCTCCCAGAAGTCCCTCGGAGGCTCATTTGGCACCCTTGAGCATACGTCCGCGATCTTCTCAAGCTCCTTCCTGCGCTTTGGGTCTCCCTCAACGGCGGCGAGGCTCTTCGCCTCCTCGGCGTACCTCTGTGAGTATATTTTCATCGCGTCAGCCGCGATCATCATGGCCTTGAGCTGCTCCTGCTTGCCGTACGCCTCCATGTCGTTGTGGAAATCAAGGTATTCCAGCACCCCCTGCATCCGCGCCTTGAACCCGTTCAGTCCGGTCCTGTAGATCTTGTCATCGAGGACTGCGTGCCCCGGCGACCGCTGCTCCATGAACTCGGTGAATATCCCGGCCTCGAAAGCCGAGTGCCACTCGGGCTCCATTGCCTCGAACAGCTTCTCCCGCATGCTCTTGCCCTCCCAGAACGGGATGATCTCATAGCGGTACACCTTCTTGGCGGCGTCATCGGCCCTGAACGGCGTCCTCTCCCTGCCGTCCATGACCTCAAGGTCGGATACGGAGTGGCAGCACAGCTCGGGGAACGTGGGTGTGGCCTTTGGGGCTCTCCCCTTCTCCCCAACGATGAGCTCGCCCTCGTCGATGTTGATTGATTTATTCTCCAGTATGTGTTTGAATGCCAGTGCCCTGAAGACCGGGGTGCTGAACCTGTGGTTCTCGTTGTCCCTGTAGAACCCTGTCAACAGCTCGGCCCTCTCGGTGTCGATGTACGGCTTGGTCGAGACGCTTTCGACCCTCAATCTGGTTATTCGCTCGTTCAACAATCGGCCTCCAAATAATTTACTGGATAATTTCCTCTTAGGACTCCCATTGTACTGAGACTCATAAATGTTGGTCACCTACTCACAAGTTGTGACTACTTTAGGCGACCATCAAATGTGAGTCCGCTTTAAAAGCGGAAAATCAAACTCACCCTTGATTAAAATGGAGTACAGCGATATCCCGACTAGCAAGATCAGCGGATCGGGTAGGTTAACCGTGCCTGGACACGGCGTTTTCAAGATATCGGGCTCTGGCAGGATCAGCCCGGAGCTCATCAAGACAAGCGGCAGCAGCAAGATACCCGGTGGCCTCAAGGTCGGCGAGGTCAGGACCAGCGGCTCATCCAAGATTGAGGGTGACATCGAGGCCGAGTTCATAAAGTTCAGCGGCTCGGCTACCGTCGATGGCTCAGTCACCTGCGAGGACATCGATAAATCAGGCAGCCTGAGGATAATGAAGGACCTCAACTGTGATTCTGCTCAGTTCTCTGGCTCGACAAACATCGGGGGCTATGGCAGGTTCAAGAATGAGCTTCGGAACAGCGGCTCCCTCCGGGTCGGCGAGGACATCGCGTCAGAGGGGCATGTCAGGTTCAGCGGCTCCATCAGAGTTGACGGCAGGGTCACCGCCAAGTCGTTCGAGGGAAGGCTTGGCAGGAAGGACAGCCACATCAAGGAGGGCATCGAGGCCGATTATATCGAGATCGAACCCGGCATGGACAACTGGAGGGGCGAGGGCTACCTGGTCACATCTAATATCGTCGGTAAGGATATCATCCTTGAGAACGTGGAGTGCGACAACGTCACGGGGGACAAGGTGACCATCCTGCCGGGGTGCAGGATCAGGGGAAAGATCAGGTACAGGGAATCAGTGAAGGTGGACCCTGGGACCAAGATGGAGTCCGAGCCCGAGAAGATCGAGTAGCTAGATCATCCCACTCTTTTCAAGGTGGCCGGGGATCTCCCTGACCGACCTCAGTATCATGTCGGGGCCAGAACCGTCCAGCTGCTGGATGCTCTGTGTGCCCGTCAGCACGGCTATCGTGTAGACTCCGGCGTTCCGGCCCTCCTCTATTCCCTTCATGGTGTCATCAACCTTGATGACCTCCCCTGGGTCGTCCACGCCATAACGTTTCATCGAGTCAAGTATCATGGCCGGGTCCGGCCTGCTGGCACCGACGAGCTCACTGCAGGTCCACGAGTCCACTAAACCGTCCTTAACCCATCCAAGGTGGTCCACGAGGGGCTCTGCGACATCGACGGGGAAGCCCGTTGAGACGACCACCGAGACGCCTTCACTCTTTAACTGCCTGAACGTCTCGGGTGCCCCCTCCATCTCCCTGATCTCCGAGATGTTTCCCTTCAGGCTGCTGACAAAGTCAGCGTAGATCTCATCCGCCTTGTCGCCCCCGAGCTCGCCTATCACCGTCCGCTTGTCCCTGCCCCTCTGGGCGTTGAGAACCACCATGGGCACCTCCACCCCGTGGTTCCTGAAGGCGTCATTGTAGCTCTTCAGCACCAAGGGCAGGCCGTTGATCCTGTCATCGACGGTGGTCCCCGCCATATCGAACACGGCGAGCCTGATCAGGCTACTTCACCCACTCGGTTATCTCTTCGAGTGATTTGCGCGTGGTATTCTCGCTGAACACGCCTTTGTCGGGGTAACCTATGGGCGTGACCGCGACAACGCTCTCGTCGTCCGGCAGACCCATGGCCTCCTTGACCTTGTCGTTGCTGAACGCTCCTATCCAGCACGTACCGAGCCCCTCGGCCCTTGCTGCCAGGACCAGGTGGGTGAACGCTATGCTCACGTCCATCATGAACGACATGTCCCCCATGTATCCGCCCCTGCTGAAGGGGACGTTGTAACCGACGGCGACGATGACCGCCGGTGCGTCGGCTATCCACATCTGCTCGTCGCAGCCCTCGGCGATCCTCTTCTTCGCCCCCTGCTCCTCCACTATGTAGAACTTCCAGAACTGCCTGTTGTGGCCGCTGGGGGAGATGCGGGTCGCCTCAAGGACCCTGCCATGGCGTCCTCCGGTATGGGCGTGTCCTTGTATGACCTGATGCTCCTGCGGGTTCTGATTACCTCGTAGAATTCCATTTCGAGATATGGATGGGTTTGCCGGTTAAAAAACCGACTCGGTCTGAATGCGTAATCCGCATTGACTTTGTACAAAGTAAAGGAGAGAGCAGTGGGTTGACTCCTTTTACTGCAAAACTGGTGCGTTATTTATAGTTCAAGTATCCAACTAGGGGCGGTCGAGGATACTACATCCCTACCCCTTTTACCCTATACCGCTTCTCCCACTCGGCCCTCATGGCGATGTTCTGCATGTCGGTGAGGTGGTCGCTGCACACGATGCCGTCCAGGTGGTCTATCTCGTGCTGCATCAGCTCGCTCAGGTCGTCTGTGAAGGTGTCGTTATGGAACTCGCCGAACTGGTCGGTGTACTTGATCTTGATCCTCCTGTGCCTGGGGATCTTGACGAAGAACGTGGCGTTCATGCTGAAGCAGCTGTCCCAGACATCAAAGGTCTGGGGGCTCCTGTACACGATTGACGGGTTGACAAGGTAACCAGTGAAGGCAGCGGTCTGGACGTAGACGACGCGCTTGTTGTGCCCGATCTGGGGCGCTGCCAGCCCCCTCCCCATCTTGTAGATCCTCTGGTGCTCTGTGAGTGTGTCCTTGAGGTCCTCAAGCACCGGCCTGAGCTCCTTCTCGTAATCATGAATGGGATCTGCTATCTCCCTGAGCCGTGGGTCCCCCAGTAGTCCCGTATCGCGGATAACCATGTATCACACTGGGGCGCGGCGTCTCAAAACCTTAACGATTAGCTGGGCTCACTGGCCCGGCGGTGCAACTACTTCCCTGTGCTCCTTCTTTATGACGGGCTTTTCCCGTTTCAGCTTTCGCTTCTTGAAGCTTGGGAACAAGTCGCCGTCTTTCTTGTCAGTCATCAGTCTTCCTCCGTGTCGAGCCTATAAACGTCGTCCTGGGGGGAATATAATAGCTGCGCCTTGTTCCTGTCCAGGCTGTTGAGTGCCTTGCTGAACTCGCTGAACGTGCCCGTCGCGTTCTCCAGCACGTCGCCGCACATCTCCTTGCTGTACATGAAGGGCTCGTCCAGCTTTATCCTGAAGTTCTGGAAGTTGATGCTCTCCCACTCAATGGACTTTAGCAGGCCGGGGAACTCCCGTAGGACCAGGCACCTGATGTACTCCCTTGACCCGTCAGGGCCGTTGACCAGACCTTGCTTTACTAGATCGGTGAAGCTGCCCCAGTCCTCCCACGGTATGGCGTCGCTGGCGAAATCAAGGGCGTCACCCAGGCTGAACGTGGTCTGGACGTTCTCCGGGTCAGGTTTTTCCCCGATGTATTCAAGAACCGTGTCGTCGAGGAGCGTGAACTGGTTGCACAGGGCAATGCCCGTCTCGATGTCACCGTCGGCGTACTCGTCTATGAGCGCCTTCTTTGTCACCCAGTCAAGTCCGTCGATGAAGTACTCAAGCTGACGGCTTCCGATTGCCTCGGTGGTTGCCTTCACCAGCTTGAACGCGTTGATATCAGCCTCGGTAACATTTTCTTCACCGATCATCTCCTCTATCCTCCCCAGGTAGTAAGCCATCACGTCATCGACGGCGTCCACTTTGGAGCCGTCCTCCAGCTCCAACTTCCAGTTGCACGCCTCGGTGTCCATGGTCATCTCCCTGATGGATGAAACCGGGTCCGCGAGCTGAGGCGGGTTCTTGAGGTAGCCCCTCTCGTAGGCCGTCATGACCAGGACCTCCAGGCTGTCCCTGAGGTAGACCTGGAACGGGCTCCTCGCCGCCTCCCAGTTGATATCGTGGAGCCTCCAGTACTTCTCGGGGTTGGCGTGGGGGTCGTTCCTCTGGTTCAGGAGAGCCCTTGCGTCCACCGTGTCGTTTGATGTCAGCCGCTTGATGAACGCGCCCCTCGGGCTGATGGTGTACCGCAGGGTATCCCCGCGCATGTACTTTCCCGCCCTTGGTAGGGAGCCGTCGGGGTTGCACGCGACATAGTCGCCTCCCCCCGTCAACGGTATCCTGGCCACCATGAACGAGGCCAGTGCCTTCTCAAGCCTGTCCCAGATTCCCAGGTTGACGGCGTTAAAGTCCATTAGGATGCTGCTGTGGGTGGAGTAGGCGTTGCTCCTCCAGCCAGCTCCCTCCCTCTGGTTTGATACGTTGTTCTTGTACGCGTTGATTCCTTTGAAGTAGCCCCCGAGTCCCTTCACCGCATAATAACCGAACAGTTCGGCCACCCTGTCATAGACCACGGCTTCCATGGGCGTGTTGTAGCTCGGGGATGACAGCTCAAGGTGGCTCATGTCGTCGTAGACCCTGAACCCGTTGTACGCCATATAGTCCAGCCTGTCCTCCTCGACCTTGATCCCGGAGACCATGTTTTTCTTCTTGAGCTCCTCTATTGCCATGCCCACCAGGTGTACAACCGACCTGACTGGGAGCTGTGGCTGCGTGTTCATGGCCAGCTCGTGCTCGACGCCGCGTATCTTGTGTTCCATCAACGTTGATTCCTCGAAAAAACCGTATAATCAGTCTCATGGACTGGATAATCTATAACATTTGCCCCATCAGAGGTAGGAGCGGACCTCGTCAAGTACGCCGTTTACCTTCTCGGGTGTCCAGCCGTCAAGCTCGTTGAACTCAATGGGCTTGTACCTGATCTTGGGCTGGAGCTTGATGTACGCCCAGCTGATGGATTTTATTGAGTCCCTGAACTCCCCCGCCAGTGCCACCCGCAGCATGCCCCTGCTATCAACGGGGGGGTTGAGGAACGCGTCCTCCACGTTCTCCTCAGATATGAGAGCCCTAACCTTTCCCTCGTCAACCAACTCGTCAAACAGGGGGTCAGTGACCGCCATGTACTGGTTCAGCAACGCCGTCCTCGCGCCGTCTTCCTCCATTTCACCTTCTATGCTGTAGTCGAGTGCGTTCTCGGCCAGCTTTTTCTTGATAACCCACTCGATGGACGTGTCAAGGGACTCGATGAGCCCCTGGTCCAGCTTGTCGAGGACCCATTTCACCTCACTCAACGCTACCCTATCCTCCTCTGAGGGGGTCTCGGCACTAAACAGCCGCTCAATCGGGTCCAGGTAGTACGCGTTGATATAATCAATCACCCCCATCTTCCCCCCGCCCTTCAACGGTACAGTCCAGTCCCCTTCCAGGTTCAACGCGATCTCCCTGTTAGAGCTGATAGGCTCATCCATCTCCGGTACCGATTTCAGGTGGCCCTTTTCAATGGCCTTTAGGACGTAAGTGGTCACTCCGTGCTTCAGGAACGTGGTATAATCGGACCTGGCCCCTTCGCCGTTCACGATGTGGGCCCGAGTATACTTCTCACCAGCATGGGACTCGTCTCTCGTGCTCAGGATGGGATAGTCGGTGCTGGTCTCAGAGAATATCTTCCTGGGGAAAATGGTCCTTGGCGACACCATGTACCTTCCGTCAACGTACCCTCCGGCCCCCACGAAGACCTGCCTGAGGATCATGTAAGGGATCAAGAGGTCCAAGTTGTGCAAGTAGCTTTTACGCTCCACCAGATAGTTCTCGTGGCTGCCCACCGTTGTGTATGGGACCTCCCCCTTTGGATCTTTGGCCAGGTTCGTTTTGTAGAAATGAATCCTCTGCCCCGTTTTCTCCTCGAAAGCCCATGAGGCCAGTCTTGCGTACGCCTCGCACGCCTTATCATAGGTCACGACCTCCATGGGTGTCCTACACTCCGGGGTGCACACCTCGAAGAGGTTTGAGTGTATGTAGCAGAGCCCCCCGTTTCGCAGGAAAGCCCGCGGAATCCCGTCATCCGGTTTGTGTACGAATACTCCCTTGCCCCCCAGGGCATCAAACAACTCGATGGGTAACGAGCCCGTTGCGAACTCCTGCTCCGCCCCCTGCCACATACTAAGCGTCAAGACATCTCTGAGCCGTCCCCAGGGCTCAAATAGTTAACGATATCAGATTCGGTGGGAGGTATCAGAACCCTCCTATTAGGAGTGAATAATCCCGTTATCTTTCGAATATTTTATCCACCACTCGACTCAGACATGATATATGGTCACAAGTGTGTCCCCCGATGATGGCTGGCCTGATAATTCCGGTACGTCTGTCCTGCAAGACCTGATCGATCTAGATGACCTCGTCCAAGCAGATGGATTCAGACTCATCACAAGCATATCGATGGCGCATAAGGGGGTCATCGGACACAAGGCCCGCTTTGGTGAACAGGATGTGCCCCACAACCCTGTCCCCCTCAAACGCCAGCAGGGAAACAATTGGCCTGGCACTGGGGTCAACCAGAAGGTCAGCAACGAGCCCCGCCTCCTCGTCTGAGCCAAACGCCGCGCGCTCAACGGACATCACCGCCTCATAGTCCGAATCAAAAGCCTCCCGAATAAACATCTTAAACCCAGATACATCACAGGCAGCCGTTTAAGACTGTTATGAAAAGCCGGAGGTACAGTCTCCCACGGGGTCGGTAATCTTCCCCCCTTAGAAAAAAAAATTCCCAGAATAACCACCTATAGGTACCCCGGTCTCACATCAGCACTACTGTAAAATATTTTTTTCAGAATTTACGGCCCACTGATACCAAGAACGAGCGAGTTTTACAAAAGTAGCCCCTGCAAGCTGTTAAATAATTAAAATTGTTACTAAATCCAGTGGTTTTATGGCAAAGCGTATCCCAGATGATCTCTACGCGGACCTCGCCCTCGTCAACGGCAAGATAGCCACCATGGACGGGGACGACTCAATCGCGGAGGCCATCTCCTGCAAAGGAGAGAAAATAATCAAGGTAGGCACCACCCAGGAGGTGGAAGCCTACATAGGGAAGCACACTGAGGTCATCGACCTAGGGGGCAAGCTGGTTACACCCGGCTTCGTGGATACACACGTCCACTTCAGCTCGGGCGGCAGGCGCGTCAGGACAGTTGACCTGCGCTACGTACGGTCAATGGACGCCCTCATCGAGGAGCTGAATAAGAAAGCCGAGACCCTCCCCAAGGGAAGGTGGCTGCAGGGGTACGGGTACAACGAGTCCAAGCTCAAGGAGAAGCGGTTTCCCAACAGGTACGACCTTGACAAGGCGTCCATGGACC
>CAYLJH010000041.1:0-13092 GCA_964383685.1 uncultured Candidatus Bathyarchaeia archaeon
ATCGAAGGAATAGATTCTGTTGAGGGAGTGGAGGTTGACCGGGTTAAATTAACTGATTACCTCCCTATGAGCCCATGCATGTCCTGCTGGAACTGCGCCCGTAATGACGAGCACAGGTGCACGCTGGAAGACTCCATGGGCAGGATGGGGGAAGGTGAGCTGGTAAAGAAGGTTTTGGACGCCAACGCCCTGTTCGTCGCCCAACCGGTGTATTTCACGAGGCCGCCTGCCTCGGTCCAGCTGTTCTTTGAGAGGTTCTACCCGTTCATGTGGAGCGGGGAGCTCAGCGGGCTGCCCTTCGCCTCACTTTCCCAGGCGGCCAACAACGGCGGAACCCGGATGGCTGACAGAGAGATGTCCAAGTGGGCGTTCACCCGTGGGTTCAGGTACATCGGTGGGCTGCCGGTGCACATGGTTCAGTACGATGACGCTAGGGTAAGGGCACGTTACCTGGGCGCGAAATTGGCTGAAGCCGCCATCGAGGACGCGGAGGGCAGGCGCAGCGTCACCGCCATTGACAGGTACCTGGGCTCGGATGGGAACCCATGGAGTCCCCTTGATGTCTACATCGACGACCTGACCAATGGCACTTACAGCTACCGGGGCTCGCTCATCGAGTACGCCCTGAGCCACGGCACGGTGAAGAAGGCTGAGGCCGTTGAACTACTGGAGAAGGCGGCCGAGGAGCTCAAGCTGGTGCTGCACCATTACGGGTTAGGTGACCGCGTGAAGGCAACGGAGCACATGATCAAGATGAGGACGTACTGGAGCCCTGCCACCCTAATAGAGTTCTTGGACGAGATTTAAAACACCAAGACCCATCTTTGACCCATGAGTGAATTCGAGCTAGAGGGAACCCTAACCCTCTTCTACTACAATGACCTGAAGACGGCGTTCAACTTTTACAACGACATCATTGAGTTCGAGTTTGTCGCTGACTTCGGGTACGTCAAGATATTCAAGGTAATCGAGGGCGCGCTGCTGGGGCTGGTTGACGGGACGCTCGGGTCCCACAGGACCAGCCCATCTAAGCCAGTGAGGCTGGTGGTGATGGTCAAGGACATTGACCCGTGGTTCAAGCGGATAAAGGCAGGAGGCGTGGAGACCGTTGAGGATGAGCCCTTCACTGGGGTGAAGATGAGGCTCAAGGGGTTCACCTTCGACGACACCGAGGGGTACACCGTGGAGTTTGTCCAGTACCTGACCCCCTACGGTATGTTAGAATAAACCTCGTGGGGAGGGTGAATAGGCTACTGCTTCCCTAAGATGCCCCATAACTCGGCGTTGTTAGCCCATAGAAACGGTACCTCGATATCCTCGACCATATCAGTCCCATGGGTTCCCTTGTGTGCTTCATCCCCCGACTCGTGCTGGCCGTGATCGGACAAGACAATCACCGAGTAGCCATTGTCACTGGCTTCCTCCAGGATAGTCCTAAGGTATCCATCAACCCTTGCCACTGCATCCATGCCCTCATCACTCAAGGGGCCATACGTGTGCCCAGCGTCGTCGACATCAAGGAGCTGCACCCAGACAAGGTTGTAACCATCATTCAACCTCGAAACGGTTATCTCGGTGACTTTTGAGTCAAGGTTTGACCCGGCTATTCCCGGTTTATCGGAGTGAGGCGAGATTAGGATTCCTAGGCTGCTTAGTGCGCGTGCAGCAGTGGCTGATCTCATCCCCGCTTCCCTCATCACATCGAAGGTTGTCTCATGTCTCAATGACATCGTCCTGTCTGTTATCCTGTGGGTATCAGGGCTTGCCCCGGTCAGCATGGTCGCGAAGTTGACCGGGGTGATGCTTTTCATGACGCTATGGATGACGGTGCAGTGGACTGATTCCAGCCTGTTCAGAGTCGGCGTGAGTTTTTTACCCTTTTTCCATGTACTCATGCCCAGTGCGTCTATGACGATGACCACCAGCTTGTCCGTTGAGCCCAGTGTTTCACAGGTCATGGGCAGTGCGGCCGAGTCAGCCGAGGAGGGTGCTCTGATTCCCAGAACCTTGCAGACTGTGGGCGCTACTGATCTCATATCATACATTCTTTGTTGATGAGTTCCTGAACCCTTAAAATTATCCAATGGGCTATGTCATTGACTATTGCCTAAGGGATGGTCATCAAGGCTACGATGAAATCATGGCCTTATGAAAGATAATCGGCAGACCCTATTCTCGTCCCTGCATGTATGGCTAGATGGCTGGAAGTCTATCTCGGTAACCTCTTTGATCATTCCAGAGAGCACCCCTTTCATGAAGTAGCATTGAGGAGACTCACCTGTCTCGCATAGGTCGATAATGGGGTTATCTGAGACAGAGAAAGTTATCTCTCCTGCCAACAGGTCAAACTCGTCCACCTTGTGTTCACCCCACCCTAGTGAGCCGATTGCTTCTAAAAGCATGGAAAGAATCTCCCGTTCATCTTTCAGGTTGGTGTCCTGCTTCAAAGATTCCAGCATCAGTTTAGTATCGTGGCCACCAAAATCCTTTGCCATACTGAACAGGATAGAGTTTCCTGCTGACCCGAATCTATTGTGGAGTACCGAGAGGAACCTCTGAAAACCGGTTGGTGAAAAGCAGACAAGTCGATCATTTTTTTCCATTTTACTCACCTTAATCTATCGAACAATTTCTTTGTGTCATTCGCCGCAAGCTCCGTCAACAAGTTATCAACGTTGAGTACCCAGTTTTCCTCGGTTAGGTCCACGATGTTTATGCCGTAGACCTGGCCCAGGGATACCAGTGCCTTGTTTCCCTTGGAGTCAAGGAAAGTCGCGGTACTATTCTCGATGTCTATCTTCTTTCCCAAGAGCTTGGTCAGCTCGTCGTTGCCCCCGAGTATGGCCACATCGAATAGCATCACCTGTGAGTCTTTTTTTCCTGTTAACGAGAACTCGTGGGTGCTGCTGGAAAAGCCCACCATTTTGTCGTTCTTTGCCGTGGAGTACCCCCTGTTTTCGAGTAGTTCCTGGACCTTTGCCAAAGCTGCCTCGGTGTCGATCTCGTTTCCTATCAGGTCCAACGCTTTCTGGGTTAATTCATAGTTGTAGATGGCTCGATAGTTCGATTCTTTATGACTGAACTTTGCTTCGCACCTTGAGCAAAGGTGGCTTATCTCCGGGTTCACGAACCTGTGGCCGTTTTCACATTCGAGGCTGGTCCCTATCGTCTTATACGAAGACTTTTCCGAAGTTGTTTGTTCATCTATGAGATCTGTTTTACAGCTGGGGCACCGTAGCCCTGATTCCCCTTGGAACTGGGATTTTCGTCCGATGTGCCCACAGAATGGGTGCTGTACCAGCTGGATCCTAGTTACGTGGGTCGTGTGGCACGTTGGGCAAGAGTACCTGGAGTACACGTTGGGGAAGTTGCAGTTGGGGCAGAAGATGTTGTAGACCTTGTCGTTTTTCCTCAGGAAGCCCTTCCTCTCCAGCCCTTGCAGGAACTCATCAAAGTACTCAAAACCCTTCTCATGGATAATTGATTCATGGCTGACGTAGACGATGCCTTGTATCCCGAAATGTACTTTCAGAGTCTTTTGGTTTGAATCTATGAGACCTTGTAAGAATTGACGTTCCTCATCGCTTAGAACAAGATCAGACAAAAACTCGCCAATTAACTCACTACCCACCAAGAATAAATATCTACTTGATAAAAATCTCAATAAATAAGCAAATATTGGGTTCTATTTATCATATTCAATGAATTTTGAGCTTAACATACTTTCAACTCGTTGGCGGGACTGTCTATAGATATTCTCTCGTTCTCGTAGTTGAACCGCCAACTCAAATAAATCCTTCAAATGCTCTTTCTTAATTTTGTGCTCATCTAAAACCCTTTCATGGGCAAGAGGACAAGTGATATACTCTGAATCACAGTAAGAGCATTTCATTTACCATCAATAATCACTACGGGCATATATAAGTTAGGTTTAATCAATGTATAATGCTCCAGTAATATTGAGCGAGAATGCGATTTTTGTTGAATATTCATAGAAATATAGAAACAGATTCTCTTAATCTTAAACAAGTTACTTTATTCCACTGATTTCATAGCCTTTTTTACTATATGACTGGTTCAATGATGATTTGATACTACTTTTCCCTTCATTTTTTTAAAAAAGCCCGTGATGAGGCTTTTTTCTTTTGTTTCATGATCTAGAAAAGAGTTTGTTTGTCAAAAAAGGGGATGGAGGCTCTTTTTTTTAGACGAATATCGTCACGGCGTCCTCGCTTGCCAGATCGATGAAGGTGGCCGCCCCGATGATATCGTCACACTGGGGAATCAGGTCGTCCTTTGTGATGCCTGATAGCTTCATGGTCGGTGAGCACGCGTGGAACTTTACCCCCGATTTCTTGGCCATATCGATGAGGGACTCTATCGTCGGCATGTTGCTCTCCTTCATCTTCCTCTTCATCATCCATGTCGCGACTGATGTCATTCCGGGGAGCATCCCGATAAAGTTGGGAATGCCAAGGGACGGGTTCCCGACCGGGGATATCTTCAATGCCTTGCTGTTTGTGACGATGTCCATACCCCAGAACGTAAAGTACAGGTGGACGTCCCAGTCCATCGCTGCCGCGGTTGTCGCCATCATGAAAGGCGGGAACGCCATGTCAAGTGTTCCTTTGGAGCATACTATCAGGAGTCTTTTCTTTGCAGTCATTTTACATCACTAACCTCGTGTACAAAAACCCCTTAAAATGGCGCATCTTAAAGATTCGTGCCCAGAAAATAGTTGGCAATATGGTAGCCATTCACTCTGCTCTAAATAAGGTGATTTTTGTCAATCTCCTATTGATCTCAAATACCCGAAACGCTATTCTTCTCTGATCAAAATGCCGGTAGTTACCATAAACACCTGGACGGGGAAGACCGTGGAGCAAAAAGACAAACTAATGAAGGGTATAACCAAAGCCTTCAAAGACATTGGCGTGGACCCAGCGGGCCTCACTATAATCATCCACGATATCCCGCGATACAACTGGGCAAAGGGCGGGGAACAGGTCTCAAAGGAAGCCTAAATCTTTTTTTAAATAAGATATATCTAACGCCATCCCGCTATCATTTTGTGGAAAGTAATGGCTAAACCTTACCACTACATCCGGTGGAGCTGGATGAAAAAGATTGACGTCGATGATGTATCAAACAAGCTATCCGAGAAATTCAACGTTGAGGCGATCAAAGATCGTGGCTGGGACCTCGAATTGACGTTGATGAAAGAAGCCAGAGATAAATATCTCATAAAATCTGATACACTCTCCGTATATCTATCGATTTACAGGGCAAATATGTTCCAAAAAGAGGCAGCGCCATTTACGGCAAAGGACCTTGAACTCAGGGCCAGGATTCTTGAGCTATTTCCAAAGGAAAGGCCGACATTTCTTCCATGGCAATCTAACAAAGAACCAGAGTTTGAGATACTGGGAGAGCAAAAGGAGGTATAATCCTCCCTTTTTTGAATGACAAGCCCCAAGCCAAGTAATTTATTATCAGTAACACATGACCAACCATGGCTGACGGCGATACACCACGATCGAGGTGGGAGGCAATTCTTGGAGGTGGACAATCAGATCGTCCGCCCATTGATTACTGGGCGACAGATGAGGTGACTGACAGGCTAATGGGGCACCTCAAGGCGTCCAACCTGAGGGAAATGTACGAGAAACTCGATATCGATGTGCCCTTCACAGTCAAGCCCAAGTACGTTGGAAAACCTATACCGTCTGACGAGGATGTGTTCGGGTGCAAGTACCGGGACGTTGACTACGGGACGGGTTCGTACCGGGAGTGCGTCTCCCACCCGCTTGCAGATTACAAGACCGTTGATGAGATCGAGGCAAACTACACATGGCCCGATATCAACGACTATGACTTCACAACAATCAAGGAGCAGATCAAGGGCTGGCACGACTACCCGGTATCAGGTGGCGGCTCGGAGCCTTTCCTTGACTACAAGAACCTGCGGGGGCAGCAGCAGGGGTACATAGACCTGTTCAGGTACCCAGAGATCGCCAACTATTGCCTTGACAAGCTGTTCAATTTCCAGTACAAGTACACCCGGCGGATATACAGGGAGATACCGGGTAGGGTAACCTTCAGCTACATCGCCGAGGACTTTGGTGCCCAGAACGGCCTCCTCATCTCGCCCAAGATGATCCTCGAAACCTTCCTCCCGCGGATGAAGAGGATGAACGACCTGGCCCATGACAACGGCGTCCACGTCTTCTTCCACAGCGACGGCGCTATCAACGAGATCATCCCCGACATGATCGAGATCGGCATCGACATCCTGAACCCCATCCAGTGGAGGTGCACTGACATGGACAGGGCCATGCTCAAGGCGGAGTACGGCGACAAGGTGGTCCTACACGGCGCAATGGACAACCAGCAGACCCTTCCGTTCGGCTCAACGGATGACGTCCGCGCAGAGGTACACGAGAACCTCGAAACCCTGGGTCCGGGCGGGTACATCTTGGCCCCATGCCACAACATCCAGCCAATAACACCCACCGAGAACATACTGGCAATGTACGACGAGGCACACCGGCGGCTCAAGCCCAACTAAGCCATCAGATAGAGACTGATCGAATATTTTATCATCACTTCACATCCTCTGGATTCCTCAAAATACCAGTCAAGTTCAATGACTCCAGGAACTTTTCGAGGTTTCATTGTCTTGTATAAACCAGACATCAGAATTGATAAGAAAGTCTCATAAGAAAGAACACACAAATTTCGACGAGATCACTTATCTTCCGGGCATGGGGAAAGAATTTGAACAGAAAAACAATTGATGTGGGCTTGCTTGCATTACTTCACAGTTTGCAGCATATCTATCTATACGCGTTACCGCCGCTCTACCTAATTCTTCGAGCGGAGTTCAATGTCTCTACCTTTCAGATCGGGCTCATAGGCTCAGTGTTCGGTGTCATCAGTATTTTTCAGGGCCCTGCAGGTTATCTGGTCGAGCGTTTTGGCAGTAAACGCTTGTCGATGCTCAGTATGCTTGGCTGTAGCCTAGCCGTCTTTTTGTACAGCCTTGCCCCAGTCTTCGAGGTTTTGTTGATAATAGCCGCGGTCTTCGCCGTTAGCCAGGTAGTCTTTCATCCCGCCACATACGCAATGGTAACTCAAAGGTCGTCAGCTTCTAACAAAGCCAGGTATATCGCGTATCATCAGGTTGGCGGGTTTATTGGCTCCGCTGTTGGAACCGTGTTAATCGCGGCGCTCTCATCGATGCTAGGCTGGCGCACCACGCTTCAAATAATACCCGTGTTTGGACTCGGCATCATCTTTTTGTTCTGGAAATTCGTGGAGGACGAGCCACAACCAGTTCAGCCATCAGCTTCTACTGAGCCAAATGAATCAGAAAGAACAGAGTTCCGTTTCACCCGTCCACTGTTCGTTCTTGTTCTCAGCATCTCTATTTTGTCCATTGGGAATATTCTAAATTTTATCCCCCTGTTTCTAGCCGAGGTCTATGGTGAAAATGTGGTTTGGGCGGGTATTTTAACAGGTGTCATGATCGCAATTGGTAGCGCTGTGTCACTCTTGGGAGGCGCTTTATCGGATAAATATGATAAAACTCTGATTATGATGGGCGCAAACCTCGGGTTAGCTATTACCATGATTCTTCTAGCAATGGGTCAGTTCAACTCTGTAGTATTATTAGCAGTTCTCATCGCGTTTGGTGTGGCTCGATACCTCCCGGTACCGGCTCAACACGCGTTATCCAGCATAACCGCATCAGAGCATCCTCAGGGCATTGGCTTCTCATATACGGGAATAGCCCTTGGCCAGGTCGTCTCTGCCCCATTAATTGGATACCTGATTGACTCCTACGGGGTACGCACTGCATTCTTTGTGTGCAGTGTTTTCCCGCTTATCTCAATCATCTTCCTCATCGTGTTCAGAAAATATTATGTGAATGGCCTGAAAGTGCGTAGCAATTAAAAGAACCCTCTTAGACGGTTTTGCTTCTTCGACACGATCCACTCACACGCGGCAAAACAGTACACAATAGGGCTCAGCGGGAAGGTTCTGATGCCACCTGACAACAAGCCCCTGAAAGTACAGCCAAACATGCTGGTCCCCGTCGACAAGTGCGGCAAACACGGCGCAACCGAGTTCACCGAGGAAAGCATCATGCTTTTCTTCTGGGACGGATCAACGAAACCCAAGGGATAGATCGCCTCTTTTCTACATTTTCCCTGGTTCGCACCCAATCCTACCCAGTAACAACCCTTACCATTACTACAAAAAAAGTCACCAAGTAACAACCTGTAGGTACCGCGCCGGGTCCAGAACAAATCCCATATAGTAGGTTACCCACTATTCGAGCCCAAAATATTTTTTTCGCGATATATACTGTAACCGTTCACAAGACCTTTTCCCCTTATGTCAGGTTACTTGACACAAGACCGCTGGAAAAATATTTTTTTCCAGAATTTACGGCCCACTGATATCTCTCAGCCACCCCGACGAAAATATTTTTACTCGATATGACCGGTGACGGGAACGACCTCTAAGCCTTCATGAACTCCCTGAGCAGGGACGTGGCGTAGCCGCCCTTGTGGAGGGTGAACGAGAGCCTGACCCCACGCGGGTCCTCCGCGACCTCGATCCTGGGCACCAGCCTGCCGAAACGCCGGGTTCCGGTGAGCTTCGCCCTTTTCAGCACCTCCATTGACACCCCTGACTCCTCAAGAATCTCGTCCTCAAGCCTACCCGGCTTCCCCAGCGGCTTGGACATCTTGTAGCCGAATATAGGAGCTGTGAAGCTGATCTCACCCGCGTCAAACCGTGCCTGCTCTTTCCTCGGCTCGTTCACCCAGAATATGCCCCCGGTGTCGTGTTTCTTCGCTATATCCCCCAGCAGGGCCCTGCCGAAGAGTCTGCGCCTCACCCGCTCCGCCAGGTACCTGTTGCACAGGTAGCTCTGGTACCCCGCCACCAGCAGCTTCCTCAGCCACCTGTCCCTGGGCCTCCTCGCGCCCATGATGATCTCCAGGCCATCTCGGACGTTCCTGCCCCATCTCCCAGTCCTCTGCTCCCCGTAGTAGTTGGGGAAACCCGTCCTGTGGATCACATCCGCTATCCCCCTTACCCTCTCAACGGCCTTCCCCACGGGCATCCGCAGCCCGGTGATTGTGATCTGGAACTTATTGCCGATAAGATGTCCCGCCCTGAGTTTGTTGCCGTGGAACCTTGCACCGTTCACCCTGACATCCAGCTTGCCCTGAATCCGCTCAACTGCGTCCTCTGCCCCCACATCCCCGCTCTCGAAGAGTATGCTAAAAGTCTGGGTCGTCACCGCATTCTTGTCCTTGAGGCCAGCGGTGCCAATGTTTCTGGGCCTGAGCTTGAACAGCTCCGCCAGCCTGACCTGGACGTCCCTGGTAGTCTGTCCCACCTTGGTGATGTTGACATACAGGTGGCTCCCATGGCCCGACGGCTCGTACAGGGGCACCTCCTCCACAACAAAGTCCTCGGGGCGCTCCCTGATCTTACCCCCTATGCCCACCAGCTCATCCGTGATGTACGGGAGCGACAGGTCAAGGGTAGGCATCGTCATTCTGTGACGTATCCCGCCACCGTTATTGAAGGATTCGAAAAAGGATCAAACGCAACAAATTACTTGTCAACGTTGCGTGCAATCATGATGACCTCGTCCGCCGAGTAGAGGTCAGTGATTGTGCACTCAACCTCAACCCCCAGAACCTTGCGGTACAGCCCCTGGGCGAAGTTATCTGCCCTGGTCGTCACCATGATATGCTTAAGAGTGGCGCGCCTGGTGGCCAACTGCTCCCTGACCAGAGATAGCGACTCATCGATGAGAGTTCGTCCAATCCCTCGCCCCTGCACACCGGGCAAAACTGCTATCTGCTCCAGCTCCAGGACCACCTCAGACCTGAACCCGCTTTTCTGGGTCCAGTAGATATAGCCCACGATATCCGAGCCGTCCACCGCCACGAAGTATTGAATACGCGGGTATGCCTGGAAGTTACACTTTATCCACTCATCAGAATCACGTTGCCTCGAAAACGCCTGGCGGTGCACCTCGGCGACCGATGAAATATCCCCCTCAATCATTTTCCTTACGGTGGTCTTCATCGTTGTCCATGGAAAAATGCTCAATAAAAGCTCTTTGGCGAGCGCAATCCTACTGGCCTCCCTTATTCTAATTATCATTCCATCATTGTTTTAATGAGATTTCGGGTCAAACCAGAGTGTACTAGTATGGGCCGATTATTCACATCACCAAGGACTAAACTGTTCCTTACAATAATCGTCATAGATTTATTCGAAATAATCAGTACAGCGTTCCCAGTTATCCCCCTCAGTTCCAACGAGATAATGTTTGTGCTGAAGGATGTCAACCTCGAAAACGGAACATACGCGTACAGGTGGTTCAACCTGGAAAAGGGAAACAGCATCCATATCGATTTCACCGCCAGCCGTGAGGTAGACGCATACATTTTCTCAAAAAGCCAGTTTACCGAATACTCAAACGTTGAGTACGGCCCAAGCCTTGACTCATCAAAAAGCGTTGAATCCGGTAAACTTTACAAAACGGTGAGGGCGTCAGGAACATATTTTTTTGTTGTACATAACCTAAATGAGCAATCAGTCGATCTAATCTACTCCAAAGGAACTGGAAACATCATCGTAAAGGTAACATTCGTCCAGATACTCAGAGATTTAATGAGTTCCCCTGAAGAAACCGAGGTATTCCCCTATTTTAAGAACGTAAGGAACAGCCCCGGGATTAGTTCCAACTCGTAACCCTCGATCAGAAGTCGAGTTACCCGTTCACAAAATATATAGCCCATCCAACTGTTCTTATACGATATAATTGAAAACCCCGCAGTGCGCAAAGTGCGTGGACAGGAAATGCACCCGTGAAGGATGGACACGGGAGCAGCTACCCGAGTTCTGCCCCATGAAACACAAGCAGGAGATAATAGACGAGGCATGGGAGAAATACAGGGACCTCGAGGAGCTCAAGTTCTACCAGAACTCAACAATAACCGAGCAAAGGGCATATCTGAACATCAGGGGTAGGGTCATCGCCGTCCGGCCCAGGATACTTGAGATTATAAAGTTCGCAGAGATAATGGGCTGGAAAAAACTAGGGGTAGCGTTCTGTACCGGTCTCGGCGAGGAGACCCGGAGAGTCGTCGAGATATTCGAGTCGGCTGGACTAGACGTCTACTCAATTTGCTGCAAGTGCGGTAACGTTGACAAGACTGAGTGGGGCATAGCAGGAGAGGACAAGATTCACGCGCTTAGGGGGCAGCCTGACAGATTTGAGGCAGGGTGTAACCCCATAATCCAGGCTGAGATATTGGCTTCGGAGGGTGTCGACCTCAATATAATCGTTGGACTGTGCATCGGGCATGATATCCAGTTCACTTGGCATGCAAAGGGACCGGTGACGACCCTGCTAGTCAAGGACAGAGTCACAGGGCATAACCCTGCAGCGAGCCTCACCAGTAGTTACCACCACCCCAGGATGTGGAAGGAAGAGAAGTAAACACTCCGATATTCATCAAACAAATTGCAGGAATCGCTTCGGGTTCTCGACGAGCATGGCATTAACCTCCTCGTCTGAAACCCCGTTCATGTGCATCATGAGGATCACCGTTTCGTGGATATAGTCGTACCCGAAGCCACCGTATCTGTGAAGGTCAATCTTGTTGAAGACATCATGGCTGATAAGCAGCCGATCCAAGTATCCGTGGTCGATGAATTCCTGGAGACACTCGATGCGTTGCCAGTCACTCAAGGCGAAAAAAGTCTTCTCAGGGAGCACTATCGGGTTCTGGTAGTTCCCGAAGCTATCGTACTCGATATAGCATCCAGTCTTGGCCAACTCAAGGGTCAGGTCAACGTCCAGCCCATGCCTATTACTAAGGTGGCTCATCGCGGTGCGGCTGATATCTCCTCCAAACTCACGAAAAAGGTCGATGATCTCCATGGGTTCGGACTGGCTTCGACCTGGATGGATATTGACGGGTGCGCCGGTAATCCTCTGTGCCCCTGCAACCGCTTCAAGTACCTTGATTTCAGTTTCCCTCAATGGATGCGAGCAGCCTATCTCCCCTAGGATACCTGCACGTATACCTGTGCCATCAACACCTACGGTGATGTCTTGCACCATCTCCTTTACGAGATCATCAACCGACCGTTTCGGCATCTCTTTTGGGTGGCTCCCTCCGACGTAGTACCCGGATCCCATCACGATGTTCACATCAGTCGCTCGGGACACAAGGGCCAAGCCTTCAGGGTCACGGAACAGACCGACGTTCCCCATGTCAACCAACGCTCCCCCACCAGCCCGCTTGAAACGAAGCACCTCATCAATGGCGACATTCTCGTCCAGCAACTTCAAGTTATCAACGCAACCAACTCCGTGCCGCCTCAGCCATTCGAGGTTCTCAATCTTCACAGGCTCATCTGTAAGCTTCCTCTCATCTGGTTCCTTATACAAGAAACTGGAGTCACATAGCACGTGCTCATGGGACAGCGTTGCACCAAGTTCACTTGGGTCAATAGTTCCCGTCACGGTCTGGATTTTACCTGACAATCTCTGCTCTGACATCAATAAACCTGAAGCGGTTTAACGATAAAACATGACAGGTGGCTGTTATCTGGCCTGAACGTATCCCGCCGTTGTGTTAAAAATAACATAGACTTCATTAAGCTAGGGGGCATAGTATACACTGTGGGTAAATCGAGGTCATCTGCACTTATGCAGATAATGCAGATCGAGGAAGAGATAAAGCGCATCATCAACGGAAAAAAATACATCAAAATACGGCTATATGTTCGGATTCTGAAGGATTTATCCGGGAATGCAATTCTTCAGGTGGAAAACCCTGAAGATATGGGTAAGATGGTTAGGCTGCGAAAGAACAGCAAAGAGGCGAAAGATTACCTCTTGAAATATGAGGTGATGCTTAACGAGTACGACACGCTATTGCTGGAGCTCAGGAAGCGTAAGAAAAAGCTAAATTCTGAACTATTCGGGAAAAGAAACTAGTTTTGCATAAAAAAGAATCAGGGTCTTAGTCCTTTGGCTCCGAG
>CAYLJH010000042.1:0-11821 GCA_964383685.1 uncultured Candidatus Bathyarchaeia archaeon
CGTGTCACGTGGAGAGAGAGGAGCACTTTGCCCCGGCAGACTGTACAAGCTGCCATAATTAATTTTTTAAAAAAATATTTTATTTGAGGAGCTTCTGGATTTCTCCAGACTGTAACGCCCGCTCCATTATCTTCATCTTGGCGTCCATCTTGCAGTAGATGAACTTGGAGATGGTATCCTTGGTGAGCCAGTCAAGCTTCGTGAGGATGTCGATCATCTTCTTGCTCTTGAACACGACATCGCTCATCCGCCTGAGCCTGAGACTGGTGTATAGAACGTCACCCATCTGCTCCTTCCAGGCGTCATCAAAGGAGGACAATGATGCTCCGCTGTTTATCTTCGCGGCTGCCGCCTCTCCTGCGATCTTCCCGATAATCAGGCCAGGGGGGATGCCTCCTCCAACAGTGGGTATTGTGTGGCCGCCGGCGTCACCCACCACCAGAACGTTGTCGGTGGTGGTGCGCTCGATGGGGCCGCCAACCGGGATGTTCCCCGCCTTAACGGCGGTGGGGACCGCGTTCTTGAGCTTCTCGGCTGTCAACGGGTGGTTCTTGATAAAGTTCCTCTGATAGTCTCTGATTGTCATGCCCCTCTTCATGAAGGGAGCTCTCACGCCGGTGCCGACGTTTGCAATATCCTTGCCCTTGGGTATGATCCAGGCGTATGTGCCGGGGGCGATGTCCTCGCCCAGGTACATGTCCACGTAATTAGAGTCGTGGTCCACGTTCACCATCTCGAACTGGTACCCGACGCCGTAATCAACGGGGTCGGTTGAGATGGGTAACCCTGCCTCCCTCGCTATCAGGGAGTAGGCCCCATCAGCACCAATAACCACATCTGATTTGAGGTCAAATATCTCGCCGCCTGACCTTACGCGTACCCCGTCATCCAGGAGCTTGATCGCTGAAGTGAACGGCATAATCTCTGCCCCTGCCCTGCCTGCTTGGTTCGCCAAATGTTTGTCGAACAGCTTCCGCTCCAGCACGTGGCCTGTGAAATCAACCGGGAACTCCACGCCGTTGGGGAAGACAAAGTTCACGTATTTCGTGTTGTTGACGATGCAACGCTTTGGAATATCCCATATCTTGTCCAGCCCAGGCACATCAGGTGCCAGCCTCTTCATCTCATCCAGCGAGGGTAGGAACTCTCCGCACTTGTCTGGGACGCCTATCTCAAGCTCCCTCTCTATTAGAAGCACGTTCACGCCGTTCTCAGCTGCCGCCTTTGCCGCGCTTGAGCCCGCTGGCCCAGCGCCGACGACGATTACATCGTATTTTTGATCATTTTCAAAGTATTTCATTGGTATGGCTCCTGTGTTAATGGGATTGGTTCTGGTGAGACGCGATAGTCTCAAGGTTCTCCGTAAAGTTGTGATTGTACTGGTCGAGGAGCTCAAGTAATGAACTCCTTGCATCGCAGTCAGGATACTCTTTCAGTATCTCCCCTGCCAGGTTTGCGAACTCCTCCATCTTGTCGATGGATCTCTGCAGGGAGCCCGTGTACGTGTATATCCTGTGGACAAGGTCCATGTTAAGGTCCTTGTTCTCGCCTTGATAGATTGAAAGCAACTCCGCCTTGTCCTCGGGGGTTATCTTGTCCGAGTCAACGGCGTATAGTAGAAGCAGTGACGGGTCACCGTTTAGCAGGTCGTTGTTCGGGGACTTTTCGTATCCCTTCGGGGTGAAGGCGTCAATAATATCGTCTCTTATCTGGTACGCGTTCCCGAAGTATTTGCCGAATTTCGCCAGCTTGGCTACGTCCTCGGGCTTGTTTGAGCCTGCTATTCCCCCAAGTGCTGCGGCTGCCTCGAAAAGGCTGCCACTCTTGAGGTAGTTCATGTGCAGGTACTCCTCCACGGATAGGAGCTTGTGTTTGAACTGGTTCTGAACCGTGATCCCCTGAACCATCTTGAGGGCCGTCTCGGCTAGCCACCCAACGATCTCGGGTTTGCCGGTCTGTGACGCGTGCATGAGCCCCATGCTCAGCAGGGCATCACCGGTGAGCACCGCCTTCTTGATCCCGTGCTGTGAGAACAGTGAAGGCTCACCCCTCCGGAACAGGTCCTCGTCGATGATGTCATCGTGCACCAGGGTGGCGTTGTGGATGAGCTCAAGGGCCAAGAACATGTTCCTCGTGTCAAGGTAGTCCCCTCCGAGCATCTCGCAGCAGAGGATGGCGATCAGGGGCCTGAGCCTCTTCCCGCCCGTTGATATCGCGTATTTTGTTGTTGATGCCAAGAGCGGGTGGATGTATGTTAGGTCAAGTTCCTTCAGGGTCTCGTTGATGAACTCGATCTGGCTCTCTCTGTTTTTACGTTTTAAAGTCTTGACGCTCCTGCATTGACCCCTTTTACAAGAGTACGTGAGAGCAAATTATTAAAACTAACCTAAATTCCAAGACGCCTGATCTCGTCAACGAAATTTCTTCACATATCGATCAATCAAGAGGCTAATAATATGACAATCTGTTAGGAAAGAAAAGTCTCCTAGATACGGTACCGTGAACTCTATATCGAATCATCAAGGATACTTCATTATGACGATGGCATCCCCTGAAAAACCCGAGCCAAAAATAGTGATGTTCTGCGGAAAGGGAGGGGTCGGTAAGACAACCTGCGCCTCGGCCACTGCGATTCATTACGCCTCGGAGGGAAAGAGGACGCTCCTCATATCAACGGACCCGGCCCCCTCGCTCACTGATATCCTCGAAATGAACGTCATGGGGGAGATCACAGAGATCCCGGGGGTTCAGAACCTCAAGGCGGTTGAGCTTGACTATGATAAAGTCATTGAGATGTGGAAGATAAAATTCGGCGAGGAAATCTTCGAGGTGATCTCATCGTTCCTCCCCGTTGAGGAGGAGATAATCGATTACATCGCGGGTGCCCCCGGTATCGACGAGGAGTTCGCACTCAGTTACGTCTTCGACCTCTACACGAGCGGCGAGTACGATGTCATCGTGTGGGATACGGCCCCGGCGGGGGGCACGCTGTCACTGCTCTACCTCCAGGAGACATTCTACAATCACATGAGGGACGCGGCCAAGCTCTACATCAGGCTCAAGGAGACACTTGAGAGCCTCACTGGACGCGAGAAACGTGACCCCTTGAAGATAATAGGGGAATGGGAGAAGCTGGCGGAGGACGTGCTGGGAATGGTGAGGGCGGATAACACAACGGCATTCCTGGTGACCATCCCGGAGGGGCTGGGAGTCTACCAGACCAAGCGGATCAAGGGGGACCTGGAAAAGTTCCAGGTGAACATAGGGGGGATAATCATCAACAACTACATCCCGGCCGAGTTCGCGGTTGGGTCTGATCTCCTTGAAAAGCGGGTTCAAGTCCAGACCCAGTACATCAAAGAGCTTGAGAAAACTTATTCAGGGTCACTTCCCGTGGTCAAACTGGCCCTCCAAGGCTTTGAGGTCAAGGGATTGGAGGCGTTAAGGAGAATCGAGGAACAACTGTATCCAGAAGGCTAGAGCCCCAGGTACTTTAACAGGAACTTTAGGGCCCCCTTGACCCTGATCCCGGCGAGTCCAGGCATCCTGAGCTCCCTCTTCGCAAGGCCGGTCCTCCTCTTGGCCTCATCGATCTCGATTTTCAGTGCGTTGTACTTTCTCTGCCTCTCGTCAAGGTCGCTCGTGGTCTCGATTATCCCGTCAATGGTCCGCATGAGGTCTCTCGCCATAACGAGACCGCTGTTCACTTTCTTTCCGTAAGCCTCGTCACTGATCCCCACATCAACCTTGAGCTGGTTGAGCCTGATCATCGCCTCGTAAGTCGTCTCGGCGATCTGGTCCCGTGTCATCCAGTCTGTGTGGTAGCTCAGGTACAGCTTCCAGCTTGGCTGGTATAGTGCCTCCTTGTGGTCCCTGAGGTTGTGGTACAGCCTTGTGAACCCGTACTTCCGTGGGTTCTCGTAGATTATGCTTCCAGGGTCCAGGAAAGGTGCCATGGGCGCTATGAACGTGAATATCTTGTCGTTGTTGCCCATCTCCTTGTACAGGTGCCTCGTATAGTCCACGCTGTCAAGAACGGACTCCGATGTCTGGCCTGAAAGCCCCACCATGTAGTAGATGTCAAGCTTCTCGGTTCCCTTGCTGAGGGCGTTCTTGATGGTGTCCTCCATCTGGGCCGTGGTGTACGGCTTGCCCATAATCTGCCTGATCCTGTCTTCGTGGCTCTCGGGGCTGATCTCAAGTGTCCAGTTCTGCGTGCTCCCCGCCAGCTTCTTCATCCAGTCATCGGGAACCATGTCGAAGAGCTCGTAGGTGATGGTGTTGTCGATATCGGCCTTCTTTATGCCGTCCAGCACGTCCTCTGCCCATTTCTTGCCCCCCTGCCTCAGGTCACCGATGAGGAATATGGGTGCCTTGAAGAACTCGTTGATGATTGTGATCTCCTCCACCAGTTTCTCGGCGGACTTGTGGGCGGGCCCGTCCCTGTTGAAATGGTTCTTGAACGCGGTGCAGCTCCCTCCGCATGTGATGCAGTTGTACGCGCACCCCTTGCAGGTGAGCACCGCGGTGAACGGGTACTCCATGAAGCTCTGGTACGGGAGCGTGCTCTCAAGGTCCATGTGCCTGAGCACCAGCTTCATCACCTCGCCGTAGTCAATCCACAGGTCGTCCATCTCGGTGGGGACGAAGGTCATGGGGTTGATGCGCTTTCGTCCGTCGCGTGTCCTCCATGTCAGGTTTTCCACTGTCTCGGGTTCCTTTCCCGCCGAGATGTGGTTCATGAGGTCCAGAAGCGGCTTCTCGGTAGTGTCCCCGCGTAGAATGTAATCAATCTGAGGGAAGTGCTCGATGATCTCCTCGTGGAAGTAGCTGGCTGATAACCCGCCCAGCAGTACGGGGGCGTCCGGGTGGTGCTCCTTGACTATCTCGGCCATATCAAGGCTACCCGCAGCGTGGGGCAGCCAGTGGAGGTCGAAGCCGAACACCTTGGCGTCAAGCTTCTTTATGAATTTCTCGGCATCGAACTTTGGGTTCCTGAGCATCTTTACGGCAAGATTGACTATCCTTGCCTTGTACCCGTTCAACTCAAGGTAACCAACCATGCTGACGAATCCCAGGGGGTACATCTCGAACACCGGCGTTGAGGGCACCACATCACTGATGGGCCCGTACATGGCGGGGAGTTTCCTGAAATCGTAGACACTGGGGGCGTGAAGAAGAACCAAATCGACGCCGGGCATAGAATCCCTACCGTCACTAGTCTATTTTAACCCTATCAATAACAGAAAAGAATAGAAAATTTAGGAGCTGGATGGCTTCCTCATGAACGTTATCGGGTAAAGTACGCCGATGCAGATCAGGAGTGTGCCGATCCATATGAGGTTCATCCACGGGAAGTAGATGATGCTCACCACAAAGTCAGTTGGGATGAACGCGATCCCGTCAAGCCCGTGTGCCAGTGCTCGGTACACGTTCGCTGACTGGTGTATCACGATATAGACGTCCCATGTAAGGCTACGTAGCACCGTCGGCCTCGCGACGATGCCCTGTGACGAGTAGAGAAGTATCTTGGCGTTAGCACTGATGGTTTCGCCTCCCTTTCTAACCGTGACAGGGATGGATAGCCCAGCGTACTCAGGTACCAGATCTGGGCTTGACGGACTGGCCCGGATCAGGCCGGTTGCCTCGATCATCTCAAATTCCCCGAAATCTAACTCAATCTCGCCAAGGTTCATTGTCTCGCCCGGTGTCCCTACCAGTTCACCGTAGTTGACCTCGTTGGTCGCGCTGAACAGGATTCCAATCATGATGACAACAACCCCAAAGTGCAGGAAGCTCCTGCTTATCTGGAGCTTTCTCTTCTTCTGGATGCTCGTGATCAGGTGGTAAACCGTTGCGATACCCGCGACGAAGGTCATTGGTATGCCCAGGTTGGCCAGCATGTTGCCAGTTGGGTACTTGGTTACTGCGCCGACTACCCCTAGGATGACCACGCCGAATACTGTTGCGGAGTATTTCTTTATGTCAAGAACCTCGTAGAGGTTGCACCCGATCAGGCCCACTAGGAAGAGCAATACGAACGGGTATGTCCACTTGTTGAAGAACGCCGCGTCGATGCTAACGTCTCCGCCGGTTATACCGCTGTTGATTATCGGGAAGACAATCCCCCAGAGGCTCACTACCGCGATCATCACGAGGGATAGGAAGCTCAATGAAATCGCCATGTCATATACCGTGTCGGTCTTTAACTCGAACTCAAAGTAGCTGAAACCCTTCTTGCTCTTGTTGGCCAGGTAATAGACGATGATAACACCCATCATCACCAGTAGCAGGTATCCGATCGGGTTGCTCCCGAAAGCGTGAACCGACTGAGCCAGCCCACCACGGGTTACGGCTGTCGCGAATATGATCAGGGCACCAGTCACCATGAGCATAAAGTCCTGAGAAGTGCTCTTCTTGGTGGTCAGCCTGCCAATCAGGTGGAAGTAAGCGGTCAGCGTCAGCCACGGGACAAGGGATGAGGTCTCCACCGGGTCCCATGCCCAGTAACCGCCCCACCCGAGTACCTCGTATGCCCACAGGCCGCCGATGGCGATCCCCAGGGTGAGGAAGAGCCACGCGATGGCGGCCATCCCCCTTGTCAGCCTCGGCTTGTTATCGGATTCACTGAATGTGAACCCAAGCGCGTAAAGTGCCGTGACGTACCCGACGAAAACGATCGGCGGGTGTATCAGCATCCAGGGCGTCTTCAGTAGCGGGTTAAGCCCAAGCCCCTCGTTTGGTGTGTATGTTAACATCTCAAACGGATTTTGGATAATGATTATCACCACCATGAAGATGAGTACTATGTTCATGTACTGGTACATCTTTGACTGCGCTTCCTCCTCGCCCAGCATCAGCCTGATGACCAAGTAGCCCAAGGCAAACGTGAAGGCAAAGAATAGCCAGGAGCCCCCGTTGCTGGCCCATGAAGCATATAGCTTCTCAGACCAGCCTAGGATTGAGCTACTGTACTGGAATACCTCTATTAACTTGTAATTACTCGTGAGAAAAGAATAGGCGAACCAGAAATAACTGATTATCACCATCCCAGTGGGCACCACAATTATGGGTACCTTCCCGTTTAGAAACGTGGTATCGTTTCTTGTTCGAATATTGTAAAGGTCGTATAACAATGACATAGCAGAAGCGATGATCATTACCTCAAATAGTTCCATAAAGGGCTATTCCGTGTAATCGCTTTTAAATCTAGGAGTATAAAAGCGCATCATTTTAATTCGATACGCAAGGAATATTTGTGATAGTCATGGAATTCAGGGATGACGTTTATCTTGGAATCACAGGGGTCATTGTTGCGCTAGCAGCATATTTTGCCCTATATATTGCGCCCGCAGAGGTCACCATGGGGGAGCTGGTTAGGATTTTCTACTTCCATCTCCCACCGGCCCTCATCACTTACATCTCACTCGTTGTCTCGGTAACGGCCGGACTTCTCTATATCAGGACAAAAAATTACAAGTACGATGCGCTTTCCGAGTCGGGTGCGCTCCTGGGCATTGTCTACGGTCTGATTACCCTGATCAGCGGGGCGATATGGGCCAACGCGACATGGGGCGTTTACTGGAACTGGGACCCAAGGGAGACAACAACCCTGATCCTGTGGTTCGCGTATGTCGGATACTTCCTGTTGAGGATGTCCATCGAGAACCCAGAGAGGAGGGCGTCATCAGCGGCGGTTTTCAACACCCTGGCTTTCATGACGGTGCCACTCAGCTATCTATCCTTCATCCTATGGCCTTCACTCCACCCAAAACTAGGCGACGCTGATGGTGGGTTGGGTTTAACAGGTACCATGGTACAGGCACTCGTGATGAACATCATGGGTGGGCTCTTCGTGTTCGGTTACGTCCTGAAAAAGACGTACGACAGGAGACTGAAACTCGATGAAGTTCAGAGTAGAATGATGGAGGAGATGTAAATGCCAGCACAGGTCATTCAAGTATTAGGACTCTACCTCGTGGGGAGCATCGGCTACATCGTGTGGGTCTGGAAGGCAAACGCAGACCTCGACAAAAAACTAGCAGAGGAATGACAATGAAGATCACAACAAAGCAGATACTCGTCGCGGTTTTACTGGCCGTGAGCATAGGGCTCGCGTACGACAGCATGACCAACTACATGAACCCATACATTGCCGTTGCGGATGTAAACGCTAATCCTGCACGGTACAGCGGAAAGAGCCTACAGGTCATCGGCACCGTTGAGCCTGGATCGTTAGAGCTGACCAACGACGGGAGCCTCAGCTTTGTCCTGCTGGATGAGACCGGTGAAACCATCAAGGTCACGTACAGGGGCATACCCCCCAACAACATGGAGGACGAGGGGAACAGCGTCGTGGTCCTGGGAGAGCTGGACAGCAACGGCGAGCTCCAATCAGAGGAACTTCTCGTAAAGTGCCCATCAAAGTACGAGGGCGAGGAGGAGGACCCTGGGATCTCAAACATATTCATCGCGGCAATGGGCATCGCGGTACTCGGAATAGGTTATCTCGTCATAACTATGTTCTACAAAAAGCCCTGACCACATAACTTTTTATTAATTTTTCAGGTTTTTCACCATTAAAGTGAGAAAAACTATAGTTCATACTTTTATTCAACAAGAAATAGTAGTGTATCCATTATGACCGATGTCGTGAGGGTAGTTGACGTCACCAAGAACTTTGGCCATATCAAGGCCCTCAGGGGCATTTCCTTGGATTTCACCAAGGGACAGAAAACCAGTTTCCTCGGGCCCAACGGGGCTGGCAAGAGCACACTTCTCAGGATCATTGCCACCCAGATGGTGCCATCAGCTGGGAATGTCTATGTGATGGGAGAGGACGCCCATGCCAACAGGGAGAACGCAAAGAGAAACATCGGCGTAGTGGGCCACAGGAGTTTCCTGTACGACGAGCTGACCGTCCTTGAGAACCTAAAGTTCTACGGCAGCTTCCTGGACATCGCTGAATCGGAGTACGACAGGGTTCTCAAGATTACGGACATCGAGAGATGGAAGGACACGAACGCAGGGCACCTGTCATACGGGCTCAGGAAGCGCGGCGATATCTCAAGGGCCCTCCTAGGCGACCCGGCCATCCTTCTGCTGGACGAGTTCTTCGCGGGGCTTGACCAGGAGACATCGGAGGCACTGGTGACCTACATGGAGGGGCTGAAGGACCAGACAATCATCACCACATCCCACACACCTGATCTCATCAACAGTTTCTGCCACAGGTCGATCCATATACGCCGCGGCTTAATCGAGAAGGACGTGCAGCTGAGATGAGCGACAGCACACTGAGCGACTCACTGAAGCTGGCGCGTAAGGACCTCATCGTGGAGCTCAGGAGACCCCACGAGCTATTATCAATCATCGCTTTCACGCTCTCATCAATCATAGTGAGCAGCTTCTCATGGAGGACGATACTGAGGCTGGACCCACTGGTCATCTCGGCCGCGATGTGGGTGGTCATATTCTTCTCAAGCATCCTTGTGCTCACCACCAGCTTCGCAAGGGAAGTGGACAGGGGCACCATAGATGGGCTGAGGAGCATACCATGCGCGCCAACGGCGGTGCTTGCCGGGAAGATAATCTACGGCATCGTGACGCTGATTATAGTGCTGCTCTCGCTCATATTCTCGTCCCTGCTGTTCCTGAACCTGAACTCGGCCCTCATACCTGGACTTGTAGTTATTTTCACGATAGGGGCCATTGATTTCGCGTTGATGGGCTCAATGATGTCGGCGGTGCTCATGTACTCTGAGGGAAAGAACCTGCTACTTGCGTTCCTGTTCTTCCCGGTTAGTGTCCCCATCCTTCTACCGGGTATTCAAGCGACCGCAAAGATACTGGCAGGGGAGGGGCTTGCAGCCGCTGTCCCGGAGATAAGACTACTCTTCGCGTTCATGCTCGCCGTCATCGCTGCCTCGATGCTGCTGTTCCAAGAAATCTTCCTTGAATAGAACAGGCTCTTTTGGCAAGTTTTTCCGGGACAACATCTCCTCTGCAGCAGATAACCCGTCCATCAGAGTCCTGTCCGGTTTGTTCCTCATTGTGACTGAAAGTATGATTAATGTAATCTCAAACAGGATGTAGAACGGGATGGTCATTAGGATCATCGATACAGGTGTCGGATCAGGCGTAAGCACGGCCGTGAGTATGGACAACGCGACGAAAAGGTGTCTCCTCATGGACTTTAGCTCCTTCAGGAGGATTAAGTCAAGGCTGACCAGGAAGTAGAGAACTATCGGGAACGTGTAAAGCAGTCCTGACCCGAGTAGCCCGAATGTTATCAGGTCATAAAAGTCCCTCAGCGCGTATAACGGCATGACCCTCGTCTGGTCGACGAACTTGTACAGGACAGAGAAAGTCGTTGGCACGATCACAAAGTATGAGTAGGCGACCCCAAACAGGAACAGGGCCATGAACACCGTTACAAACGTGAATATGTGCTTCTTCTCGTTCTCGTAGATGGCTGGCGCGATAAATCCGTAGATCTGGTAGGCCAGATAGGGCAGCGTCACTGTGACGCTGATGGCGAATGATAATGAGATGTAGATATAGAAGCTGTCAAGCCAGTTCAGCGCGATGAGGGTAACTCCCTCTGGAAGCACGGTGTCCTGAACGTACTCCATCAGTACTGTGACAAGCAGGTCGTACTCGGCGAAATCTAGCTGAGCAAGTTTCGAGAGGTCCGCCGGGAGTGACATCACTATCACAATTGAGAGGACGAGGACGTACACGATCTTTCTCAGACGTGACATTAGCTCCTCAAAGTGAATCCAGAGATCAGACTCGAATAACTCGGCCATGGAAGGCACCTATGAAAGTTTTAGGATGATTCCTCTTTAGAGGCGGCTTTCACGATGTCCTGGGCGATATCTGCGAGATCCCTGCCCTCGACCTCGATCCCCAGCTTCTTCGCTGCGTCTATGATGGCGTTCCGTTCCTCGTTCTCCTTGCGCACCTTCTCATCCACGTACCGAGTTGGCTCCTGTGTAGCCTTGTTGAACTCCCTAGCGGCCTCACCCATTGATCGGGCCAGCTCGGGGAGCTTCCTGCCCCCGAAGAGCAGCAGCACTATGAACAGGATGAATAGTAGCTCAGTGTTACCTGTCATTTGTTATTCCTCGCTAAGAGTCGGTTACCTATGGAATAAAAATGTTTAGAATCCACTTTTCTTCCCATAATTGAATTGTTTTTACCCATTTTCTACATCTCCTTGTTATCAGTGATTATCTTGCTGAGGACTTTCTTCCTGGTTACAATTGAGGCAGAGTCCACCCAGAGGACGCCTTCCTCGCCCCTGATCTTTTTAATCATCCTGTAGAGCTCTTTCTCGTCTGTCGTGCAGGCTGTCAGAATCATATCGTAGTTGCCCATTGTCAGGAAAACATTACAGATATCGTCCATCGCTGTAAGTCGCTCAACGATCTGGTTGCTGTCATAGTCACCAGTCGTCCGCACCATGAGAACCGCCCTTATACCCTTTCCCAGCTCGTCGTCCTCGACGATGCTCACGTAAGCCTTGATGATGTTGTTCTCCTCAAGTTTCTTGATCTTGCGGGATACGGTTGCGGGGCTTACGTCCAACCGCTTCGCTATATCCCTGATAGAGGCCCTTCCATCAAGTTTTAGGATACGCAATATTTGCTTGTCCACGGAGTCAGCGATTCTCAATATAGCCTCAATTTCTACTCCCTAGATATATGCCTTTGCCCACTTGTTGTTCATTGTACAATATATTCCACCATTAAATGAAACAATTCAACCATAGACTGACAAATATTGAAACAAAACTTATATTCTCATCCGTGACCTT
>CAYLJH010000042.1:11831-13049 GCA_964383685.1 uncultured Candidatus Bathyarchaeia archaeon
GGACATGAAAATCAATGATCATATTTTCCTCTTTTTCTCAATTCAAGTATTTTATCCTTGGCAACTTCCTTGGCCGGATACCGATCTTTCGCCTGACAAATATTGAAACAAAACTTATATTCTCATCCGTGACCTTGCATGCATCACCAAGGTGAAAATCATGACGGAAGAAGTATCAAGACGTGATTTCGTAAGAATGGCTGGAGCAGCCATCGGTGGAATCGCTTTAGGAGCAGTGGGCGGTTACTCGCTGGTCTCAGGAAAGGAGACAATTGTCACACAGGATGTCACGTTAGAGGTACCGGAGCATCCGTGGACATACACAAAGATTGACCCAGAAAATGCGGCGAAGAGGAGCTACGATGCCTTCTTCCAGGGTGGATGCTGCTATGGGGTATTCGAGGGAGTCATCGGCGAACTCAGGGAGCAGGTCGGACACCCATACTCGGCCATACCAACAAAGTTGGCGGTGTTCGGTAAAGGTGGTGTGGTCGGTTGGGGTACTCTATGCGGCGTCATTAATGGCGCGGGTATGGCTATCAACACCGTAACAAACAACCTGGGTCTGGTGAACGAGGTTACGGGTTGGTACACTGAAACAGCCTTCCCTAACTATGTCCCAGCAGTGGCGGCTAAGATTGATGGGGAACTCGAAAAGTCTGTCTCCAACTCTCCACTATGCCACGCATCAGTTACCCAGTGGTGCAACGCATCAGGGTTCGATGAGAACTCCCCCGAGAGGGCTGAGAGGTGCGGAAGGATAGTGTATGAGACCACATACAAGACGGTCCAGATGCTGAACGATCTGGCTGACGAGAACTTTGTAGCGGCCTACGCGTCTCCTGAGAACGTCATCCTGTGTAACTCATGCCACAGTCCTGACGGCGTAGTGAACAATGTCATGTCCAAGATGGACTGTGACGACTGCCACACCGACGCACACGGTAACTAGGATTTTCCTAGTCTACCCTAATTTTTAATTTTAATAATAACAGCTAGCCGTAAATTCTAAAAAAAATAAAAAATGGGATAATTTATCCCGGTTAATGGAAGATGTGCTCGATGTAGACCTCGATGGGGTTGGTTATCAGCGCCGGCCAGATGCCGAATATCACGCTAAGCGCGCTAAACGCGATGAGCGTTATGGCCATTGTCAGGGGTACGGGGGACACGTCCTTGAGGTTCTCCGGCAGCTTGCCGTAGTAGATCCTCCAGACC